>JBITAD010000488.1:0-9364 GCA_044439945.1 Blastopirellula sp. JB062 | reverse complement strand
GCAAGAAAAATGGATCGACCGCCTAGTCGAGATGGGCGTTTTTTATACCTGGTACCATATCTACCGGATCGTCGGCCCCGAGCCGAACCCGCAGCTGGCGTTGACCCCTGAGCAGCAATACGAAGCTCGCAAATTCGTCGTCGAAATGCGTTGCAAAAAGCCGATCGCCATTATCGACGCCTACTACGACGCCGACGGCAACGCACTGTGCCCGGCGGCCACCGGATTTACGCATCATATATCGCCGTACGGCGATATCGAACCTTGCCCGGTAATCCAGTTCGCCAAAGAGTCGATCCATGACGAGCGGCCCCTAAAAGAGGTCTTTAACGAGTCGGAGTTTTTGCGAGGCTTTCGCGAATTGGCCGCCGGCAGCACGCGAGGTTGCATCATTCTTGAACGACCGGACTTGCTGAACGACTACGCACGACAAAACCAGGCGAAAGATACGACCGCACGCGGCGCCGCATATCAAGAGCTTGATAACCTGCAAACGAACCCTTCGCAGTATAACCCCGGTCGCGAAGTGCCTGAGAAAAGTTGGGCCTACTGGCTGCTGAAAAAATTCGCCTTTCATGACTACGGCGCCTATGGTCGCCACTTTGATCTAAAAAATTGGCGCCCCACCATTCAAAACGGCGAAGCGGTTCAACCTTCCCATCCGCCGTTGGTGCAGCTCGAAACGACGCCTTCGCGTTCGGTCGATTCTTAGCCCCGGTCTTCTCCTGTTGGCGTCCGCCGTCAGACGCAACTAGAATGCTCGCAAAGCTTCTTCCTGTCGCTTGCGAGGATTTTCGTCATGCCGCTTGTCTCGCTGCTGCTCTTGCCGGCCATGCTCGCCGCCGATCCGAATCAATCCGCTAGTCCGGCCGCCAAACAAGCTGATCCGCCGGGGCTGCATCATCTTTTTCAAGTGACTGACCGGGTCTGGTCCGGCAGTCAGCCGCTTGGCGCCGAGGGCTTTGAGTCGCTAGCCGAACTAGACGTTCAGGTCGTCGTCTCGGTCGACGGAGCCAAGCCGCAAATTGCAGAAGCGAAAAAACATGGCATTAAGTACGTCCATATCCCTTTCGGATACGACAGCGTTCCAGACGAAGCCCAGGCCCAACTCGCCGAAGTGATGAGACGGCATCACGGGCGAATTTATTTTCATTGCCATCATGGCAAACATCGCGGACCGGCCGGCGTTGCGATCGCCTGTCTGGCAGACGGATCGCTCGATGCGGCGGAAGCCGAAACCTTTATGCGCCAGGTCGGCGTCAGCGGCGACTACATCGGCTTATGGCAAAGCGTTCGAAAGTTTCAACCGCAACCGTCCAGCGCGCCGCGGCCGACGCTTGTCGAAGTCGCCCAGGTCGAATCGCTTGCCGCTTCCATGGCGACGCTCGATCGCATTTATGACAATCTAGTGCGGATCAAGCAGGCCGGATGGAAAACCCCCGCCGCACATCCCGACCTGTCGCCGACCGCCGAAGCCCTTCTGATGCGAGAAGGACTTCATGAAGCGGAGCGTCTGTTGAAGCAGGACGAATACGACGCCAAGTTTCGCCAAGCGATGAAAGCGTCGGAAGCGATCGCTCGCACGATCGAATCGAAACTGAAAGAGAACGAGCGAACCGGGCTAAGCGACGATCTGGCGAAGCTGAAACAGTCGTGCAACGCTTGCCACGCCGCCTATCGCAACTGAGCGACGGCAGCTATTTGATACCCGATTGATTTCGATTTAGTGCGCCTTTAACGCCCAAAATTCGCGGATCGCGTGCGATCTTGTCAGTGAAGACGCGTACGTCGTTGACGATCGGTTTTAGCTTGGTCGAGATCTCTTGAATGTTGTCGGCCGCGACGTTCAAGCGTTGATAGAGTTCCGGATTGTTCATCATTTGCCCCAGCGACCCCTCGGGGTTGTTCGCGGCGCGAGCCAGACGGGCCAACTGCTCGATCATATCGCTCAGATTTTCGGTGCTGACTTCGAGGTTGGCGATCAATTGCTCGCCCCGTTCGCCTAGCGGTTCGGTAAAGCCCTCGAGGTTTTCCAGATTCCGATCGGCTTTGCTGACGACGCCCTGCATGCGTTCGATCAAATTGCGCGATTCGTTCAGCGTTTCCGGCAATCCTTTCAACGCTTCTTGCAACCGCGCGTTCAACTCTTTATCGGCCACAATCTCGTTCACGGCGAGCATCGCCTGATCAAAGCGATCGAGCGCCACTTCCGACTTGGTCAAGATGCGTTGAAATTGGTCTTGATTGCCCACCAACACTTCATTGGCGTTATGCGCCAACGTGCCGACTTCGCGTCCGGCTTGCCCCATCGTATCGATCGCGCCCGATAACTTATCTTCGAGATCAACGAAAACGGTAAGCGGATTTTTGGCGACCGATCCTTCGATGATCGCCTTGTCAGGCAAGACGGTCACTTCTTGCAATGGACGTTGCCCAGGGACGAATTCGAGCAGCGCGTCTCCCAAGAGCGAGCCGGAAGAGATGCGACAAATCTCATTTGATCTCGGCATATATTTGCGATCGATTTTTAGCGTCACCAGCACGTCGCGATCTTCCTGCAACGCAACGTCGCTCACGCGTCCAATTAAGATGCCGGAGGTTCGTACCGGGGTATCGACGGTCACGCCTGGCGCTTGATCGAAGACGACGTACAACGTATTGCGATCGGTCACGAGCGTCGGAAATTCGCCCAATAAAAACAGCAGAATGCCGGCGATCATCAACGCCGCCAGCATGACGACCCCGACGCGAAATTGTAGGATGCGATCGTCCATTTCGCTTATACCCCCGCCGCTTCGCGCATTTCCATGATCCGCTCTCCGGCTTCGCCGTGCACGAACTGCGTGACCCGACGATCCGCACAATCGTCGAGCCCTTCGGGCGGGCCGTCATACAATATCTGCGGCTCGTCTCCGCGAAGTCGCGCCGCGGGATAAAGCATCAGCACGCGGTCGGCCACCTTACGAGCCGTTCGCATATCATGCGTTACCACGATGCTAGTCACCGGATACCGAGATCGAGTGCGCAAAATCAACTCGTTGATCACGTCGCTCATGATCGGGTCAAGCCCTGTCGTCGGCTCGTCGTACAGCATCACCTCAGGCTTTAACGCCAACGAGCGCGCCAATCCGACACGCTTTTGCATGCCGCCGGACAGTTCCGCCGGTTTTTTCCAAACGATCGAATCGGGCAAACCGACGTCGGCGAGCAAATCGAAAACGATCTCTCGGATCTCTTCGATCGGCTTCTGCGTATGCTGCTTTAACGGAAAGGCGACGTTTTGCCCGATCGTCATGCTGTCGAACAGCGCCGCGCCTTGAAAAACGAATCCGTACCGAATTCGTTGCTTGGTCAGCTCACGCTCAGACATCTGGTGCAGGTTTTGTCCGTCGAACGTTACGGTTCCGTGCGTAGGCCGGATTAGCGCAATCAACGTTTTTAGCAAGACCGTCTTACCGCACCCGCTTTCGCCGATGATCGCCAACGTTTGGCCTCGCGGGATTTTGATCGAGATATCGCGCAGCACGACCTGTTTGCCGAACTGCACTTGCAGCGAATCGACGTCGAGAATCGAATCTGCGTTGTCTGCTTCTAACCGGGCGTGCAACGGCCTAACCTCCGCCAAACGAAGCGATTCGATCTGGCCAGATCGTCATATGGATCGAGTCCAGAATAATACCGAGCGCCAAATCGATCGCCAAAATAAAGACGAACGAATAAACGAACGCCGCCGTCGCCGCGCGACCGACCCCTTCGGCGCCCGGCTCGCAATGAAACCCGCGATGACAACTGACCAGCGCGATCGTACCGCCGAAGAAAACGCTCTTGATCAAACCGTAAAAAATATCCCACGACTGCACGAACTGCTCGGAGTTGTACATGTAGTAGTGCTGATCGATCCCTAAAATATTCACCGAGTAAAAATAGCCGCCGACAAAGCCCATAAAGTCTGCCATGACGGTCAAAGCCGGTATCAATACCACGCAGGCCAAAAAACGAGGCACCACCAGATAATGAATCGGATTGGTTCCCATGCTGTCGAGCGCGTCGATTTGCTCGGTCACCCGCATCGTACCGAGCTCGGCCGCCATCGCACTGCCGACCCGGCCGGCTAACATCGTCGCCGCTAGAACCGGACCAAGCTCGCGCACCAACGTCATGTTGATCACGGCGCCCAGCCGGGTCTCTAGCCCAAGCTGCCGAAATTGGAAATAACTTTGCACGGCTAAGACCATACCGATAAACGTGCCGGTCAGCGCGACCACCGGCAGGCTCATGACGCCGACCTGATAAAAGTTGGGAATCAGCGTCTCACGCTTCGGAAGACGATTGAACAACCACTTCATCGTTCGCAGCGCAAACAGCGACATGTCGCCGACGGCAATCGTAAATTCGATACCCAGCGTGCCCCAATCTGCGATCCAATTGAAAAACGCCTCTTCGATCCACGTCAGTTGACGCGGTCGCGGCGGCAGGTTCGAGTTGTCGGGGGCGGTTCCGGTCGCCATTGCGTATGACCGTTGACGATGCGTGCTAGCAACAATTGAGATGCGCGCGCATCTCGGGGGATCATCTTTACCTTCGTCGCAAGGCGCCGATCTGCTTGAGGAAAGCTATGCCGCTTGGCGAAAGTTTGCTTGCGGAGGACGCAATTCGGCTTCTCCCATTCGCATCGCATCGCCGCCACTCGCTCTGCTAGCCTCGAATCGCTTCGCATCCTCGCTGCATCAAGCAAGGCGACAAAGCATATCGGATCAACGCCAAGCCCAACATGGCGATTCGGAATCGGAAGCCCCACGCATCGCAGAAGTTCGACAAAGCAAGTCGAGCGCGAGCAAGAAGCGTTGAGAATGTGCAAACGCTTGCATTTTTTATATAATCAGCCGAAACTTTCGCCCCCGAAGATTGACACTTGCTACGAACGGCGGCACAATCGGGCGACTTGCCGACACTCTCCTTCACATTTCCTTTTCCCAGAGATATTGAGATGCGTCCTCGCAGCATTCTTGCTCCTGATTGGTGGGACTTTACGACGCTTGATCGTGAACTGCTAGACGACGCGGCCCGCGTCACTCCCGAAGACTTGGCCGGCTTCTCGCGCGAAGGCTTTCAAGTACGAATGTTCGATACGCTCGAAGATTTTTACTTGGCCGAAGCGCTCGAATATATCACCGCCTGGAAACAAGCGACGCCCGACAATCCTTGCGGCATTTGCGGACCGATCGGTCCGACCGAGCAACTGCCGCTTGTCGCTCGTTTGGTCAACGAACTGGAGATCGACCTAAAGCACGCCCACTTTTGGGGCATGGACGAATGGGTCATCGACGGCAAAGAGGTGCCGTTTGATTTTCCACTCGGTTTCGCCAAAGCGGATCATGAAATGCTGTTCGACAAGATCCGCCCCGAATTGCGGATGCCGACTGAGAACATCCACTTTCCGACCGTCGACGCAACCGAGTACGTCGCCTCATGGGACGCCGCTCGCTGCAAGGTCATGCAGGGAGGACAAGGCGACATTAAGCATTGGGCGTTCAATGATCCGTTGCCCCGCACGGGCAAGTATGTCGACGCTCCGCCGACTCCGGAAGAATACCGCCAGCTAGGCACCCGAGTCGTTCAGC
Source organism: Blastopirellula sp. JB062 (assembly GCA_044439945.1). Taxonomy (GTDB): domain Bacteria; phylum Planctomycetota; class Planctomycetia; order Pirellulales; family Pirellulaceae; genus Blastopirellula. The sequence continues at coordinate 3,743 of JBITAD010000488.1, read as the reverse complement.
TTCACCCTGCCACAATTATGCAAAACGCACGCACCTCGGGCGGCGGCGTCGTGACCGAAGTGCCGACCGAAGCCGTGACCGTCGGCCCGCAGGAGACCTGGAAATCGGATTGCGTTTCGATCTGGCAAGCAGGCACGCACGACAACCCGTTCGGCCAACGGCTTACCGCCTTGATGATCGCCAAAAAGATCCCTGACGCCGCCGTGCCGATGTCTCTGTTGGCCGACCACCCCAATGTTCGCTTCAATTACTTCCGCGGCGGACTCGGAACTTGCACGGTTCAGATGCACTAATGACTCGATCCGCTTTGGCCATTGCGGCCCACCCTGACGACATCGAGTTCCTGATGGCAGGAACGTTGATCGCACTAGCTGAGGTCGGCTACGAAATCCATTATTGGAACGTCGCCGACGGCTGCTGCGGCAGCATGATCACCGATCGAGAAACGACGGCCCGCATTCGCTTGGCCGAAGCGAATGCGGCGGCCGAACTGATCGGGGCGAAATTTCATCCGCCCCTTTGCCCCGATCTAGAAATCGCCTACACGACCCCGCTGCTGGCGCAAGTCACCTCGGTCATGCGAGCGATCGAGCCCGAAATCGTGCTGACGCACGCCCCCAGCGACTATATGGAAGACCACATGCAGGTTTCTCGCCTGGCGGTCTCGGGGGCCTTTTGTCGGGGCATGCCTAATTTTGCGGTCACCCCTCCGCAACCGATCACCAACCAAAAAGTGACGGTCTATCACGCTCAGCCATATCAAAATCATGACCCGCTAGGCCAGCTGGTTATGCCGCAGCTCTATGTCGACACAACCGATCTGGTCGAGCGAAAAGTCGAAATGCTCGCTTGCCACAAAAGCCAAAAAGAGTGGCTCGACCAAAGCCAAGGGATGGGCTCATATCTAGAAACGCTTCGCGAGATGGACCGGCAGGTCGGCAAATTATCGGGCGCCTACTCCTTTGCCGAGGGGTGGCGCCGGCATTTGTACGCCGGCCTTTGCGATCCGCAAGACGACCCGCTCGCCGATGCCCTGGCCGCCAAAATTCTTCGCAACCCGCACTATTAAAGCCGGCTCTAGAACGGCTTTCGTGCTTAAGATTTCCTAATTTTGACGAAAAGCAAGCAGGCCGAAGCCTGCGAAATTCCTACGTCTGGTCGCTGCGGACTGACGTAACAGGTCGCTCAATTCCGGTAAACGCAGCCGAACCCCAAGGTTTTTGAAACAAGCGACTACCAATTCCGCTCGCCCTGCCCTTCTCTTGGCGCGGCTGTTACAATGACGGCAAAAGTCGTTTCAACAATTAAATGGGGATTGGTACCTGCGATGGAAAGTCTCGAAAAACTGTTATTCATGTTAGGCGGCGTCGTATTAACGGCAGTTTGCTGGGGATCGTACGGCGCCGTTCTGCATGAAGGGCAAGCGAGATTAGGCGGGTCATTCAAGCCGCTGATCTGCGTCGGCTTCGCGTACTTCGTCGTCGCCATCCTCATTCCTGGTGCGATCCTCGCTTCGCAAGGCAAATTGTGGGTCGGCTGGAACTTTTCCGGCATCGGCTGGAGCAGCGCCGCCGGCGTTTGCGGTACGGTCGGCGCCCTGGGAATCATCCTGGCGTTTAGCGCAGGCAGCAGTCTCTCGAAACCGTGGATCGTCATGCCGCTCGTCTTCGGTTCGGCGCCGATCATCATTACGGTCATCTCGATGACGACCAAAGGCTTATGGGGGCAAGCCAGCCCGATTTATTTCGCAGGCCTTATCTTGATCATCGCCGGCGCCGCGACGATCTTATTCTTCGCGCCGCGCGGCACGAAACCGCATGCGAAAGCGCCCGCCGCCGTCGAAAAAGCGGCAGAGACGACCGAAACCGCCGCCAAGCCGGCCGCCGACTAGCGGAACGCCGCCATGAACGACTCCAGCAACGATCCGCTTCTCATGAAGACGATCGACGCTCAACTGGCTCATCTCTGGATGGTTCGCACGTTTCTTAAGCATGCTGAAGAAACGGAAGAAGATGACGAACTGCAAGAAGTCGCGCGGGCACTGTACGATTACATGCTTGCGCTGGGCGCTCCGCTGAAAAGCGGAGATGCGGCCGCCTACCTAAAATTAGCGAAAAAGAAACTGGCGAAACTGAAACGCGCAAACGACTTATTCCAAGAGATTCAGCCGGAAATTTCAGATCACACGAATTTTCAAATGGCCGCCGCCAGTTGTCGCACCGTCGTCGCCGAACTGCAACGACTGCTAGATGCGTAATAGCGGTTTCAGCTCTCTGTTCGTGCCGAGATGTTCAGATTTTGGCGACATGCAAGCAGGTCCTAGCCGAGTTAAGCTGCTGATGCCGGCTTGAGACCGCCGCGGCCGACTTTACGTGCCGCGCAAAGCGCCAAACCATTCGATCTGACGCCGCGGCCCGTATTGCAGTTGATGCTGATCGCACCATGGTTGCAGCCAAGCGCGGATTTCTTCCAACTGGCTCACTTCGGTTCCTTGCGGCATTAGATAGACCGTCGATCGATCGATTTGCGGGAACTGGTCAAGGTAACGCAGCGCTTCTTCGACGTCCTCCGGACGATCGATCACAAACTTAAACTGATAGGCGTGCTCGTCAATCAAGCGGCGAATCACGTCGGGGGCTAACCGGGTTTGCTCGTGCCGCCGACGCCAGCGAGGATAATCATCCAGCGGCGGCGCCGAATTCGACATCTTCGGACTGATCGACATCAGATCGCAAACCAACGGCAAATATAGCGTTCCGGCCGTTTCGATCGTAATATGCCGTCCTGAAGCATGAATTCCTTCGCACAGCGGTATCATCTCCGCGAACAACATCGGCTCGCCGCCGGTCAGCACGATATGCTGACAATCAAGTAACGTAATGCGACCCAAGATCTCAGCGACCGATAGATCTTCTCCCTCCGGTTTCCACGAGGCGTGCGGCGTATCGCAAAACCAGCAGCGGAGATTGCAGCCCGATGCGCGCACAAAAACGCTAGGGACGCCTGTCTGGGCGCCTTCGCCTTGAATCGATCGATAAATTTCAGCAATACGCAAGCGATTGAACCGCGGTTTCTAGCATGGCCCGCTTTTCGTTACGGGCCGCTTCGGCCAAAATAACAGTTTACTGTGTAGGGGAGACTCGCAAATGGCGACTCAGTTTCGCGACATTTTAGAAACTTTTGAAAATCAAAACCCTGGACGCGATTACAACATCGAAATCGTTTGTCCCGAGTTTACGTCAGTTTGCCCCAAAACGGGTCAGCCCGATTTCGGCACGCTGATTTTTAACTATATTCCAGCCGCAAAATGCGTCGAGCTAAAAAGCTTGAAGCTCTATCTTCAAGCCTTTCGCAACGAAGGCATCTTTTATGAAAACGTGACCAATCGCATTCTCGACGACCTGGTCGCCGTGCTAGACCCGCGGTGGATGCATCTGGAAGCGAAATTCACCCCTCGAGGAGGAATTAGCACCAACGTCACCGTCGAACACTACGCCGAAACTCCAGATAGCGACGACGAATCGTAACGACTCGGCGTCGTGCGGCAGACGCGTCGCTACGAACCGATCGGTTCTTGATCCGCAGTCGCTGCGGCTTCGCAACCTTCCTCCGCTTTGCGGCGCTGGCCGGTACATTCGGGCGAGGGCGAACTGCACGCGTCGCAGATCGGATTCCCAACCGAGTCTCGAAAATTATTCAACCCGCCGCAGCTTCCTTTGATGCTGCGGTTGCTTAGAATGACG
>JBITAD010000487.1:0-9400 GCA_044439945.1 Blastopirellula sp. JB062 | reverse complement strand
CTCTTCCGATCTTTTCGGCTTCGATTCACATTTCTGCGATCTGCATCTCGGCCAAAATCAGAAAATCTCGGGCGCCAAACAGTTTTGAAACCGGTTCTAATTTTTCGGACTTTAAAAAGTTAAGCAGCACGGGGGTGAGACGAGCGTTTCGTAAAATCGCTCGGCGAGCGGAATTTTGGGCGCCGTTTGGCGATCGTAGACGACTTTGCCGTCGACGATCACCGCGACCACATGGGTCGTTTGTTCGAGCGGGTCGCCGTCATACAAAACGATATCGGCCGTCTTCCCTACTTCGAGGCTGCCAAAGCGGTCGTCGACTTTTAAGATCTTGGCCGCGTCCAAGGTCAGCGCTTTTAAAGCGCCGTCAAAACCGAGACCGTGCGCCGCCGCCAAGCCGGCTTCGAGACGGACGACAAATGTTTTGGGCACGTAGCCCTCGAACCCGCTGCCCATGGCGATCGGAATTTTTCGTTTCGCTAAATAGGCGGCGTTGGTCGTTAGCGTATTGATGCGACTTGAATCGCCGTTTTTTTGTTGGGTGGGATGAATCAGAATGGGCACGTCGGCCTCTTGGATCGTATCGGCGACCCGATAAGCTTCGGTCGCTAGACCCAGTTGCAAATCAAACTGAAACTCTTTCGCCAAACGAATCGCGGTTTGCAGGTCGTCGGCGCGATGCGCGACAAACAGCGCCGGCAATTTTTTGTCGAGCAAATCAGCCAAAGGGTCTTTTGAGAAGTCAGGTTCGAGCGGTTCGTCTTTGTCGATTTTCTTTTGTCGTTCGCGGCGATAGTTACCGGCGTCTGATAAGGTCTTGCGAATCACGGCGGCGACACCCATGCGCGTGTCGGTTCCGCTGCCGTGCCCTTTGGCCGCATTTCCGATATTGAAGACGATCGCTTGCGGAAAGCGGACGGTCATCTGTTCGACGTCGTCGCCCACAGTACGAAACAGACCTGATTGGCCGGCGATCGTATTGCGACGGCCTGGGCAAGAATGAACTAACGTAATGCCGTGCGAGAGCAAGTATTGCAGCAACGGTTCGCTAGGGTTAAAACCGTCCATCACGCGCAGCTCAGGATGCGTGGCGCCCCCTTTTTCGTCGGCGTCTTGATCTGCGGCGATGTTGTACATGCCGGAAAGGGGAACGGACGAATAAGCGTCGATCAAACCCGGCGTAATCGCCGCCGCTTCGATGACGGCGACATTCTTAGGAAACTTGAACCCTTTGCGGGGGCCGACATGGCGGATCTTGCCTTCTTTGACGTGGACGACTCCGTTTTTGATCGGCTTGCCGGCGATCGTATGCACCAGCCCCGCCGAAACGACGAACTCGCTTGCCGCCGAATCGGGGCGCTGCGAATTTTTCGGCGTTTTGGGCGCCGGTCGCGCCGCGGTCGGAGGCTCGATCGGATCGAAGAACGGCACGTCGGTCGAGCCGAGCAGCGCATAGCCGCCGATTTGAAAACGTCGTTGTTCGGCGTTTTGCAAGTCAAAGACGCGTTTTCCTTCAATATAGGTTTGCAAGACGCGGGCGTAGATGCTGAACGGTTCGCCGCTTAAGACGACAAAGTCGGCGTCTTTGCCGGTTTCGAGACTGCCAATCTGTTTTTCTAGACGCATCGCTTGGGCGGCGTGCAGCGTGATCGCTTGCAGGGCGGTCTCTTCGGGTAAGCCGCCGCGCACGGCAGTCGCCGCAGTACGCAACAAAAACCGGCTGTCGGTCACCGGGTCGTCGGTATTGATGACGACTTTGACGCCGGCCGCGTTGAGCATCGCCGCCGTCTCATCGTACCACTGAACGGTTTCGGGCTTGCCGCCGGGGCTGTCGACGATGGTGTGCGAGACGATAGCGCCCGATTCGGCGATTTGATCGATCACTTTGAACGCTTCGGTGGCGTGTTGAATGATGAGTTCAAAACCGAACTCTTTTTTCAGACGCAGCGTCGATAAGATGTCGTCAGCGCGATGCGTATGAAAATGGACGGTACGGCGGCCATCCAGCACTTCGACGAGCGGCTCTAGCGCTAGATCGACCGTCGGCGGGTCAGGCGTTTCGCCTGCGGCCAGCTTCTCTCGATACTTGGTCCATTTGTCGCGGTATTGCCGCGCCTTTTGGAACTCGCTGCGCTGCATGGCGGCAATTTTCATTCGTGTTCCGGGCGCTTGTCCGCGACCGCCATAGGTTTTTTTGGGGTTGTCGCCGTTGGCCATTTTCAGGCCCCCTAAATTTTCAGGGGTGGCGAGCGACATCGATGTCGGGCTATGCCCGGTCAGCTTGATATAGAGCGTCTGGCCGCCGATCACGTTGGCGCTGCCGGGCATGATATTGGCCGTGGTGACTCCGCCGGCTTGGGCAAGACGAATGCTGGGATCGAAAGGGTTGAGCGAATCGAGGGCGCGAACGATCGATTGTACGGCGCCTGAGACTTCGTTGGCGTCATTGCCGCCGCGTCCGAAGAGGCCGATGTGCGAATGGGTGTCGACCAGGCCCGGAATGATGACCCGGCCGGTCAGGTCGATTTCGGTCGCTCCTTGCGGGGTCTTTATCCTTTCGGCGTCGCCCACGGCGATGATTTTACCGTCCGAGACGATCATTGCGCCAGGATCAAAGGTTTGACCGGCTGCGGTCAAAATTTTGGCGCCCCGATAAGCGATGGCCGGCGATTGCCCGGCGTGGCTCGTTCCGACTGCGACGGCTAGCGCCAGCATCGCGCCCCAGATCCGCATGATCTACTCTCCTGGTAGTAATTCGTAAGTGCAATGGTCAATTGTAGTTCACTCAGGCGAACGGCGCCGCCATGACGATTTTGGCGCGTCATCGGCGTTGTCGCGACGAGGGCATTTTTGTATAAGCCGACCTCTCGTCGTGAACAAGCGCCAACGGGCAACCGCGACGTGTCGCTGCAAGTCTCGATTCGATAAACAGTTGCTTACAGGCCCAGAAGTTTTCTGCTGGTAGATGCAAAACCGCTAGCAGAGACGTTTGACCGCTATGACTTTGATTTCAAGAATCTTTTCTCTACTGATCTTGTTGGGAAGCGCCTTGGTTGCGGTCGATGCGTCGGCGCAACAGGCGTCGTATGCCGGAGGTCCGGCATTTGATGCGCCGGCTTCGCAATCGGTCGATGTGGCGGCGATGTTTGTCGACGGCGAGTTTGCGCCGGCGACGCTCTGTAATTTTGAGTATGAGCCGATTCCCTTGCCTGAAGCGCCCGACCCGGAAGATGGCGAAATCGAAGCTGAAGCGATCGCCGTTCCGGAATATGGCTATTTAGGATATGTGCCTGGCGGGGCGTACGTTCATATCGATTATTGGTTGGGGGATGCCGAGTGGGATAACTCCGTTGAGCTGGGCATCAACGGTCAGTCCGGCAACACCGAATCGTTGAGTTTGCGTTCCGGCGCTAAGATCAAACGCGAGGGCGCCGCGACCAAGACGATTGCCGACATTATTTACGCCCGCACCAGCAACAACGGAAAGCGAACGCAAAACAACGCGCTGTCCAACGCCAAAATTGAGTGGCCGTTCAGCAACCGGCGTTGGCACTTTTACGCCAAAAACGGTTTGGAATATGACGAGTTCAAAGACTTTGACTTGCGGTTGTGGGTCAGCGGCGGTTTGGGCTATCAGGTGGTGCAAACGGACGATACCAAACTGACGGTGGAACTCGGTTCCGGTTTTTCAAAAGAATACGGCAGCCCTGACGAAGAGTACAAGCCGGAAGGGGCGATGACCGTGATGCTTGACCACGATTTCAACAAGCGCAATTCGCTTGAAGCGAAGTACGAATACTATCCGGAGTGGGAGCAATTCGGCGAGTACCGCAGCATCACCGACGTCGGCTACAAGATCTTGCTCGACGACGAAGCGAATCTGAGTTTGAAATTCGGCCTGATCAATCGCTTTGACAGCACCCCTGGCGTTGATAAGAAGAAGAACGACGTCAACTACTCGGTGCTGCTTCTCTGGAAGCTGTAACTTGGCAGAAACGCGTGACGGAGCCGCCGCGCGGAAGATGGCGGCGCTTCTTCAGCAAGCGTCCCCCCTGTCAAGCGACGCAGAGGTCGTTTTAACGATCTTGGCTTAACGCTTTGCCCAACGAGTTGGGCGATACGAAACCGGCGAATTGAAGTTCTAAATCGGTCAGCTCTTGATCGATCCAAGCGTTGATTTGGTCGATCGTTTCAGGCTGGGCGATAATTTTCGTTTCCGCGACTGCCGCCGCGGTCGAGTTGCGAACTTCCGGCAGGATTTTGCTAAAGGACTTCATGGCGATGGTCTCCTGAAAAGGAATTCGCAATCAGTGCTGCTTCTATTGTGATTACTCGAGCACGAATTGGGACAATGCAACCGGCGGACCATGTTCGCAGGTATTTGCCGCGAACCGGTCTTTTTATGCCATAACTCTTTATTTAGCAGTGACTTCCGTATTTGTTTCTTTGATGGGTCGGCGATATTTTTCTTGATAATTTGTGCCTAAAAGACAACAAGGCGCCATTTTGGTCAACAGCGAACGCTGCGATTTGCGGCGACTTCTGAACCAACGAGGTCGATCAACGGCCGTATTTGCTAGCGTCGAACGCTTCCGCGTTGGGTGACGTCTTGTGCCGCCCGTTAGGGGAGGAGATCGGCCGTCCGCTTTTCTCGACGGCGGTTCAAAATCGATTTTCGCAAATTTTTTTCACGATCTTCGTCTTCTTTCCAATATCGACGCGAGCGCTGCGAAGACTTCTTTATGTCGGGCGTTTTTTTTCTGGAGCAGGGAATGAGCGAATCCACAAACCATGCTTGCTTGCACGATCGCTGCCGGCAGTTCCGCAATCACTGGGAGGGTATTTCGATGTTTAAAAAGATGATTCTCGTGGGCGCCGGCTCCGCTCTGGCGCTCGGACTATTATTTGGCCGCGACGCGATGAGCTACGTGGCTACCAGCTATGGTCGGCTTCATGACCAAGTGAAGCAAAACGTGCCGATCGAATTTGAGATCGAACGTGCCCATCGCATGATCCACGATTTGACTCCGGAAATTCGGAGCAACATGCATTTGATCGCCAAAGAAGAAGTGGACGTCGACAAGTTGCAGCGTCAGGTCGATAAGCTGAACGAAAGTTTGGCGCAAGACAAACGCGAAGTCTTGCGATTGAAAACCGATCTGGACGACGGATCGCAGACCTATCAATATGCGAGCCATCGTTACACCCGCGCCCAAGTCAAGGCAGACCTGGCGAGCCGTTTTGAACGTTTTAAAACGCAAGACGCGACCCGCGAAAAATTGGAAGGAATTTTGCGCGCTCGCCAAAAAGGGCTCGAAGCGGCGCGAGCGAAGCTTGACGGCATGCTGGTCGCCAAGCGTCAGTTAGAAGTCGACGTCGAAAATCTGGAAGCTCGCCTACGTATGGTCGAAGTGGCCCAGACGACGAGCAGCTTTAAGTTTGACGACAGCCAACTGTCGCGGACCGAGAATTTGCTGGAAGACATCCAAACGCGAATTGAAGTCGCTGAAAAGCTGGTCGCTTCCGAAGGTTACTTTGCGGACGAAATTCCGCTGGACGAAGCCGAAGTGAAAGACGTTTCGGACGAAGTCGCCGCCTACTTTTCTCCACAGCAGGGAGAAGAGGTCGCCGCGGACCAACCAGTGCCGACGATCGAGCTGACCAGTAAAAAGACGGCCGAGCCGAGCTTGAACTAATCGCCGCTCGCCGCGGCAAGAAACGGTCGCGGTCGGCGAATGACAACCAGAGATGCGATTGCGTCGCGAAGCGGGCGAAAGTTCGCTTCGCGGCGTCGCATTCGATCGAAAGCGATCGATCGGACGCTTGGGCGCCGTCGTCGAGGAGGAATCGGCGGCGAGAAGGCGCATGTTCGGAGACCTTCAAACGAACTACAGTAAATTCATGGGACGCTTTCGTCACGAATCGAACTCGGAGCAACGTCGCGTACGTCCCGGACAAGTTTGGTTGACGACGAGCGACGTCTCTTACGCGTCGGCCGTCCTTGAGACGCAGCTCGGCGATCAGACTGCACGGAAACGGGTCATGAATCGATCAGCGGCGGAATCTTCGGCCGAATCTCCTTCGCGACGGCAATTGTGGGTCGACGGAGTCGGCGGCTTTTTGCTGCTGACTTCTCCTGACGTCTTGATCGGTCAAGCGACGCCGCAGAGCGGAGTCGACATACCGATATTGGGCGACGTTAGTCGGCGGCATGCCTGGATTCGGCGCCGAGGCTCGGAATATGTCGTCGATCCGCTGGGAGAGGTCCGCCGCCGCGGACGACGGATCGAGCAAGCGAGCGTTTTGGAGGACGGCGATTTGCTGCAGCTTGGGCGGAGCCTGGTGCTGAGCTTTCAGAAACGGCATCCGTTGAGCGCCAGCGCGGTATTGCGAATCGAGAGTTCGCAGCGAACCGAGCCATCGTCTGACGGCATCTTGTTGATGGCCGAAACCTGCATTCTAGGGCCGCGGCGTTGCAATCATGTCGTTTGCGGCGGCTGGAAGAAGGATGTGGTATTGTACAAGCAAGGAGAGAGCTTACATGTTCGCTCTCCCGGAACGTTTCTCGTGAACGGCGATATGGTGCGAAATAAGTCGCCGTTATCCGCCGAATGCTCGGTCCAGGGAGAAGAATTTTCCTTTTATATGGAACGAATGGCCGCTAGCGCTTAATCGAGCGCAAGTTGAGACGTTGGGGAACGTCTCTGAAGAGCCATAATAGCGGGGAGACAATTTGATGAGCGACCAAGCCGCGACGTTAGAGCCGGAAGAGGAGGACCAGCGTTCAGCGCAGCGATCGCCTCGAACGGAGGAGCATCGCCCGCGAGGGGGAACGATGAAATTTACGTATGCCAGCGGATCGAAGCCGTTAGCCGGATTTACGATCAAACGAGGCGTCGGCGCCGGCGGCTTTGGCGAAGTTTTCTATGCGCTTTCCGACGCCGGCAAAGAAGTCGCGCTGAAGCATATTCAACGCAATCTTGATATCGAGATGCGCGGGGTCAAGCATTGCTTGAACCTAAAGCATCCGCATCTGGTCGCATTGTTCGACATTCGTTACGACGACGCCGGCGAAGGTTGGGTCGTCATGGAGTATGTCCGCGGCGAGAATTTGAAAGAGATCTTAGACCGCCGCCCCGGCGGTTTGCCGCCGGAAGAAGCGATTCGTTGGTTTCGCCCGATCGCCGCGGCCGTCGGCTATTTGCATGACCACGGCATCGTTCACCGCGATTTGAAGCCGGGCAATATTTTTAACGATTCCGGCACGATCAAGATCGGCGACTATGGATTGTCGAAATTCATTTCAGTCAGTCGCCGCAGCGGACAAACTGAAAGCGTCGGCACGTTTCACTATATGGCGCCTGAAATCGGCAAAGGGGTCTACGGCAAAGAGATCGATATCTATGCGCTCGGCATCTTGCTGCACGAAATCTTAACCGGCCGCGTCCCTTTTGAAGGGGAGAGCAGCCAAGAGATTATCATGAAGCATCTGACCGCCGACCCTGACTTGCGCGGCGTGCCGGAACCGTTTCGTACGACGATTGCGCAGGCGCTGCACAAAGATCCGACCCAACGAACCGGCACGGTCGAAGAGATGCTGGCCAATCTCGGTTTGTCGAACAACGATTCGGTCGTCGCTTCGCTAAACGACGTTGCGGTTGAGAGCCGGCAAGCCGCCGCCGAAGCGCCGCCGGTCACGCCGATTGCTCCGACTGACGACCAAGAGCCGGTCGCCCGGGCGATTTCGAGCGGCGTTAAATCGGTCGCCGATTGGTGGAATAACGACAATATCAGTCTCTTGCCGAAGGTATTGCTGCTGGGCGCCGCCGCGTTCACGCTGATCGCCAATCTGGGCTGGGTCATGCCGCTTGGCATTCTCGCCGCCGCGATCTACATGGTTTACCTGTTGGGGCGGACGATCTTTCAGCATATGAGCGACTCGGCGACTCCGTCGCACGTGACCGAATATTCGCCGTATCATCCGGTGGTGATGACGCGAAAAGATCGGGCCCGAGCAAAGCGAAAACAGAAGGTCAGTCGTCGCGAACGAGAACGTCAGGCGCTGGCCGCAATGCCGTTTGAGCGGCGCTTAAAGAGCTTGATCGGTTCGTTTTTGGTCAGCACGATCGCGGCGGCGTCGATTTCGCTGTTGGCGTTGATCTTGGGCGGGGTCTCGCTCGAAGGGCCGTTCTCGACCTGGGCGCCTTTATTCGGCTGGCTAACCGTTATGACGATCTGCGGATCATGGAGCATTCTGTTGTTAGGCAAGTTGTGGGAGCCGTCCGGCGGCGACCCTTGGCTGCGACGATTGGCGATGTTGGGCGTCGGCTTGGCGTTGGGACTAATCGGTTTTGCCGCCAGCGACGCGCTGCTGCTCGAAATGCCGGTCGCCGGGGCCGCCGCAAGCGGGTGGCACGAGAACTTGGGCTTGCGAGGTTGGTTTCAATCATTGAAGCAAGCACCGTCGCTCAGCACGTTTGCGATCGTTTTCGGCGCGCAGTTCGGTTTGCTGCGGTGGTGGAAGCAAGCCGATCCGTTACGCAAAACGCGACTTAGTTTGTGGACGATGAGTATGGCCGTTCTGACGGCTGCGGCCGTCAACTATTTTTGCCCGTTTATTCAGCCGTGGGGATTGATCTTGGTCGGCGCAGTTTCGCTGGTCGTGCAAATCTCGGCGCCTTGGTATAGTCCGCAACAACGCGACGAGCTACGAAAATTACAGCAGATCGAAGCGGAAACGGCCGCTTCCGCTTAGTGGAGAAAAGGGTTTGGCTAAGAGATGAGCGTCTTCTTGTTGTTGCTGGTCGTCGCCGTCGTGGGGCTTGGCGTTTTCAGCGTTGCGGCAATTTTGATCGCACGTGCGCTACAGAACGAATAAATTTCGACCGCCTTAAAAAGGATAGCGACGTTATGGGGATCGGCTGGCAAGAGATTATCGTTCTAGGGTGCGTGTTGTTTGGGTTGTTATTAGGCGGAATCGGCCTATTCTCCCTCGTTTATCTTGCCGTGAAGATGGCACAGAAAAAGTAGAAAATTCGAGGCGCCGTCTCCAAGATTCGACATTTCAGAACGAATGAAATGAGAAGACGCGGGAATCGACCCAAAGGTAGGATCATATGGAGTCGCAAATAAGTATCAGCGCTACGCCCATGTTGATGATTCTTGGTTTAGGGGTCTTGGCGCTCGGATTTCTGGCGATACTGACGGCCGCAATTTTCGGACGTTGGAAGACGCTGGCCGCGCTGCTCGTTTGCGGGACGTTCGGCATGATCGCCGTGGCGCTGCTAAGTTTGCTTAGCTTTCGCGTGGCGCGGCATGATAAGCAAGTCGCCGCCGCTACGGCGCAACAGGCTGCTTATGAACGCAGTCTTCATGCGCGGGTTTCGATCGAGCGGCAGACGCC
>JBITAD010000486.1:21655-24912 GCA_044439945.1 Blastopirellula sp. JB062 | reverse complement strand
ACATTCGCACCCATCCAACAAGGAAATGGAAGATGAAAATCATTTTGCTCTTTTGCGTTTCGGCGATCGCGACGACGGCGATCTCGCCGGCCGGCGCCCAAGCCGAAGAGTCGCCGCAAACTTACGCCGCGGCGATCTTGGCCTATGCGGCCGCCGGACAATCGGTCCCTCGGCCGGTTGAACCCGAGATTCCTGACCCCGAGACCCCTGTGCCCGATGCGTCGCCCGAACGCCAGACGATCGACTATCGCACGGCGTATCTCCGCTATCAGCGGCAGCGTCGCCCGATGGTGGTGATGGTAACGGCAAGGTGGTGCCCTCACTGTCCGGCGGTCAAACGCGACTTGCTCAAGCGGCAGCAAGCGGGCGAGTTCGACGGCGCTTCGCTCACGATCGTCGACCACGATCAACATCGCGCAACGGCTCGCGGCGTGTTAGGCGGTCGGCGAACGTTGCCCGCGCTCTCGGTCTATTACCACGACCAAGGCCAGGCGAAAGAAGCCCGGCCGAAAACGACCGACGAGATTCGGTCGATCCTCGCCGCGGCGGCGCGCAAGCGACCGCCGCGCGATCGTCGTCAATTTACCCCAACCGCTTCCCCCGCAAATTAAGAGAGTTGTTCCGATGTCAGCCTCCTTCGCCGCTTCGCCCCCCTCCGCCCAGTCGGAGCGGCGCGAGCCGAGCCAAGCGCTGCAGGCCCTGCAGCGCGAACTTTGGAAACTTGACGACGACTTGCGCTCGCTGTGCATCGAGCATCTTCGGCAAACGCTTCGCGACGAAGACGCCAGCTCGCGCGACAAGCAAAACGCTTTAAGCGTCGTGCTGAAACTGAGCGAGTTCAACGTCGAAAACGCGATGCGGATCGCCGAGATCGACGGCATCGAAAACAAAACCGAAGAGGACGGCAAAAAGATCGCCGTCGTGACCAACGAAAATTTTTATGGGAATCGGGCACATGAAACGAATGACGCAGCGGTTGAAAGATCGGCTGAGCCGACGCACGAAACGACCGATCATCGAAGTGCCGGCCCCGTTGCCCCATCAACTGCCGATCCTGTGCGACGCCCACCGGCATAAGCGAGTGATCTGCGGCCGACGTTGGGGCAAGACCGGCGCCGGGCTGATCGCCGCCATTTTGGGGCACGGCGCCCCGGCCGGTCCGCAACATTGGAAAGGGATCGTCGACGGGGGCAATTTGTTTTGGGTCGCCCCGACCTTCGCCCAATCGAAAAAGATCGAACGCGACATCATCAAGGCGTTCGCCGGCAGCGGGCTTCCCTATTCCAAAACCGAAGGCCGGATCGCGCATCCTAGCGGCGGCAGCATCACCATCAAAACGGCGGCTTCGCCTGTCAGCTTGCGGGGCGAAGGGCTCGACGGAGTGATCGGCGACGAGTTCGCCTTCGTCCCGCGCGAGATTTGGTCCGACGCGCTGCGCCCGGCCCTTTCCGACCGGCGGGGCTGGTCGATGTTTTTAACCACTCCCAACGGCCCCAATTGGATCAAAGAGCAGTGCGAGCTGGACGGGATCGATCCGGCCTACAAAACGTGGCAATGCCCGACCAGCGACAACCGTTTGATCGATCAGGCCGAAATCGACGCCGCTTGGCACGACCTGGGGCCTGCGTCGTTTCGGCAAGAGTATCTCGCCCAATTCGTCGATTTGGAAGGGGCCGAATTTTCGGGGCTCTATTTTCAAACCCCCGACTTTTGGTTCGACCAGTGGCCGCCCGACTCGACCGTTCGTTACCGAGTGATCGGGCTCGATCCGTCGAAAGGCAAAAGCGACAAAAGCGATTTTAGCGCGTTCGTGCTGATGGCGTTGACCTATGACGGCCGCATCTACGTCGACGCCGACATCGAGCGCCGCGACGTGAGCAAGATCTCGGAACGCGCGTTTGAGCTTGGCGAACAGTTTCGGCCGCACGGCTTAATCGTCGAGACCAATCAATTTCAAGAGCTGTTGCGATGCAACATCGAAGACTTGGCCAAGCGGCGCGGGGTGACGCTGCCAATTTACGGCAAAACGAACCGCGACAACAAGCGGACCCGAATCCGCCGCACGCTGACCCCGTATCTGTCGCGCGGCGAATTTCGTTTTAAGGCGAACAGCCGCGGCGCCAAACGCCTGGTGACGCAGTTGCAAGAGTTTCCGATCGGCGCCTACGACGACGGCCCCGACGCGTTGGAGCTCGGCATTACGCTGCTCGCCGACATGCTGCACGCACGCAAATAACCGCTCCCAATCCATCGTCAACCTTTCATCCGCACGACCAAAACCATGAATCAGCCAATCACGACCAACTGGGTGGCGCAAGCCGAACAACTGCGAGCCGAGATCGAAGTACGCGGCCGTTTGCAACCGCTCCGCAATCACTTGTTAGACGCGGCGGCTCGTCCGCGACAAGTTTGCGAGTCGCACGGCGACGCCGGTTTGGCGCATGGCCCGCTCGTTCCGCGGCCGGTCGACTTTTACGAAACCGTCAGTCTCGAACCTGGGGCGACGCCCGACGCGGCGTCGAACCGCAAAGACGGCCATTTCGCTCCGATCTTTCAGTCCGAGGCCGAGCTTTCGCTCTATCGCGGCATGGCCCGGGCCTTGGCCGACGGCGACGAAACGGCGGTCGGAGCGCTGGGCAATTTGGTCCATTACGTCGTGCATACCGGCTTTACGTACGCCGTCGCGGCGAAGATCCGCTCCGCCAGCGTCGAGCGTCTGCGCGACGAGGCGCAGCGCTGCGTCGACGAGTTTCTGGCCGCCAACGAGTGGGAACTCGATTTCGAGCAAGAGCTGATTAAAGACTCGATCACCGACGGCGAAATGCTGATCGCGCTCGAGCCGGATCGACGCGGGGCGAAAGCGCGGCGAGTCGAACCGTCGTGGCTGACCGAACCGCTCGATCCGCGCCCGCTCGAAACCCGGTTGCGGCGACTTGGTTTAACCGGCGAAATCGACTGGCGGTACGGCATTGCGACTCGTCGCGGCGACGCCGCCGAGCGGTACGGCTATTTCGTCAGTTGGAACGGCGACGGTCGAGCGTGGAGCTTTTATCCTCCCGCGCGTTTTTTGCATTTGAAGCGTAACGTGCCGCGGCATGTGAAACGGGGGTTGAGCGACTTTTTTCCGGTCGCCGCCCGGATTCGCGGGGCCAGCGAATTATTGACCCGCATGGGAACCGGGGCCGGCATTCAGGCGTCGATCGCTTTAATCATCAAAAACAACGCGGCCGGCGGCGGTTCGATCGAGAGCTTGACCG
>JBITAD010000486.1:0-21555 GCA_044439945.1 Blastopirellula sp. JB062 | reverse complement strand
GCTTTAATCATCAAAAACAACGCGGCCGGCGGCGGTTCGATCGAGAGCTTGACCGCCGAGCGGCCGAACTTTTCGACCAGCAATTGGCGCAACGGCGAAGTGATCGACACGTTCGGCCGCGAGTTTCAAGCGGGGCCGATGGCGGGGCAGCAAGCGGCCAACTTCGTCAAGATCTTGCAGGCGATGCGCCGCGCCGCCGGCGTGCGTTGGAACATGCCGGAGCACATGATCAGCGGCGACGCCAGCAACAATAACTACGCGTCGATCTTGGAAGCGGGCGCCCCGTTCGCGCGAGCGATCGAAGCGGCCCAGCAAAAGTATATCTCGGCGTTCGAGACGTTGCTGCGGCGCGTGTTGCGGATCTATTTCGAGCAAGGACGATTTGCGCGGTTCGGGCTTTCGTGGCGACGGATCGAACAGTCGCTGGCGATCGTCATCGAAGGGACGACCCCGTCGGTTCGCGATAAGGAGCAAGAGCTGCGCGTCGCTTTGGCGCTGCGCAAAGAGGGGGTGATGTCGCGACGGACGCTGGCCAGCCGTTTCGACTTGGATCTGGAAGAAGAACGCCGCAACGAGGCGAACGACGCGCCGCGCCAATCGCCCGCCGCCGACCCCGGCGACGTCGTCTAGGCGACCGACCAATCGTCAATTTACGAACACGAATTAAAAGGTGATCAACACGATGAACGAGCGATCTCAACCGAAACGGCTGCAAGTGAAAGAAGCGGTCGGCGTGTCGCAAGCCGCCCGACAAGTCGATCGCGCCGCCGGCGTCATTCGCCAGGTGCAAATTTGCGGGCCGTTGTCGCGGAACGGACGCGACTATTCGCAAGCCCTCGATTCGGCGGCCCCGTCGTACGAAGGGGTCAAAGTCAACATCGACCATGGATTCGCGCCGGGCGAAGAGCGTTCGTTCTTCGCCGGTTTCGGCGTGATCCGCCATGCCAGACGGCAAGGCGACGCAATCTACGGCGACCTTCATTTTTTGAAGTCGCACGAACTGGCCGAGCTTGTTTGCGAACGAGCGGAGCGCTTTCCCGAAACGTTCGGGCTTTCGCACGACGCCGATATCGACGGCTACGTCGACGGCGCGGGCATTTTTCAAGTGACGAAGATTACCGCCGTTCGTTCGGTCGACCTGGTCGGCGATCCGGCGACGGGACGCGGCATCTTCGAATCGGAGCGAAACGGTATGAAAAAGACGATGGCCGCGTGGATCGACGCGCTGGACGAGACGAACTATCCCGCGCGGCGACGCGTGCGCGACGCGCTGGCCGCGATCGCGATCAACGATCAAACGGCGCTTGAACTGCCGCTGGATCAACCCCTCGGCGATACGGTCGAAAGCGAAATTCAGGCGGCGTTTCGCACGTTGACCCTGGCCGCTTTCGACGCCGATCTGCCTGCCGAGACGATCGGCGAAATCGCTCGCTTGCACGCGCTGCTGCGCGGGGGCGACGTCGGCGACCAAGAGCCGGCGGAACCGAGCGTCGGCCGCATAGGGCGAGAAAGTTATCGCCGCCGTCTGGCCGCCGAAGTGACGCAAATCGCTCGCCGGCTCGACGCGCTCGAGCGCGAGCAATGGGCCGGGGCGGTGTTGGAATCGGCCGGTTTGCCCCCTGGCTCGCCGCTGAAAGCCGAACTGTGCAAGTACCGAACGCGGGAAGAAATGGAAGCGTTCGTCGATCTCGGCCCGGCGGAGCGATCGTTCGAAACGCTTGCCGGCGAAACGATGGCCGTTCGCCAGTCGCCCGCACAAGGCCAGGCTCGCACCGCCGGCGAGATGCTGGCGGCGTGGGGAATCGGATCGCAATAACGCAACTGTGCCGCGCTGAAAGCGGCGATTTACGAGCAAACCGTTTTATTTTTGGAAAGGGAAAGCATGTCGCTCACGATTCATCCGAACAGCCCGGTTTACGGGCTCGATTTTAACGCCGCGTATGCGGATCACTGTTTCGGCTTTGACGCCGCCGTATTCGAAAAGCTGAGCGATAACGCCTCGGCGGCGATCGGCGTGGCCGATGCGGCCGGCGGGGTGTTGTCGATCGCCACCGGCGCGACGTCGGCGGCCGACAACGACGGCTGCTATTTGGCCACTCGCGGCGAGGTCTTGAAGATGGACCGCGACTTCGTTTTGAAGTCGAAGTTCAAGTACTCCGAAGCGGGCGCCGACGTCGCCAACGCGGTGGCGATCGGCTGCCGGAACAACGCCGCGGTCGGCACGATTTTGGCCGCCGACGGCGGCGGACCGGCCGCCGATTTTTATGGCGCGATGATCTTTAAAGTCGACGGCGAAACGACCTGGAAATGCGTCTCGTCGGTCGGTACCGCGCAGCAAACGCACGATACCGGAATTGTCGCCGAGTCGGCCGATTTCGTCGACTTCGAGATTCAATTCTCCGTGCTGCCGGGGGGCGCTTACGGACGGTTCCTGTTTTTGATCGACGGCCAGGTTTGCACCAAGGCCGATTCGAACTTGAACGAGCCGATCACGCACGAAACGCCGCTCGGCGGCGCGACGGAAATGCACGTCGTATGCGGCGGGCAAACGGGCGGCGCGGCGGAAGAAACCTTTTATCTCGACGCGATCGGCTTTGCGACCGCGTAAGCCGCGACCGACGACCTTCTATTTTTCGAGCAACCATTTTTTCAACTGCGGGAACCAACGATGAACTATTTGGAATTAGCGCACGATTTTGAAGTGGGCGAACGTCAGCGAAAGGCCGTTTGTCGCCGGATCGGCGTGCACGAGTCGGTCAGCTACGACGAAGTCCCCAACCCGGCGATGGAAACGATGAAGTCGGCCTTGAAAAGCGGCCAACTGAAGCCGGAAGAGATTAGCGTTCGCAGCGTTTTTGAAGCGACCGTCACCGATCGCATGGGCAAACGCTGCGGACGCGAGATGGTCAACAGTTGGCGCGATACCAAAGAAGGACGCGTCACCGGCCATCGCATTTACGAGTCGGGCGTTCGCAGCGCAGCGTTCGCCAACATCATGGGGCAAGTTTTTTATACCCGCATGATGGAAGAGTTTAACAAGCCGGAACTGATCGGCATGTCGCTGGTCGAACTGATTCCGTCTTCGCACCAGTGGGAAAAAATCGCCGGCGTCTCGATGCTGGGCGATCATGCCCAAGAGGTGAAGGAAGGGCACGACTACCCGACCGTCAGCCTGGCCGAAGATTGGGTGATGTCGCCCGAGACGAAGAAGTACGGCTTTATCGTGCCGGTCACCCGCGAGGCGATCTTCTTCGACATGACCGGCATGGTGCTGCGTCGTGCGGGCGAGACGGCGCAAATATTGGCCGTCAATCGCGAGAAACGGATTCTCGATACGGTTTGCGGCATCGTCCATTCGTACCGTCGCAAAAACCGCCCGGTGATCGCTACCTACGGCGACGCGAGCGGCGATCACGATTTCGACAATTTGGCGGCGTCCAACGCGCTGGTCGATTGCGATTCGTTGATTGCGGCGCATCAGTTGTTTCAGTCGATGACCGATCCTCACGACGGCGAGCCGATCGTGCTCGGAAAAACGCAACTGGTTTGCCCCAAACCGTTGGAGTGGAAAGCCCGGGCCATTTTGAACGCGACCGAAGTGCGCGAAGTGAGCGAGTCGGGCGCACGCGAAACGATCGTGCAAGGCAATCGCCTGCCGCGCGATTACGAGATTCGGTCGAACGAGTACGTGCAAGCGCGAACCGGATCGGCTTCGACCTGGTTCTACGGCGATTTTCCGGGTGCGTTCGCCTATGTCGAAAACTGGGCGCCGGAAGCGGTCGAAGCGCCGACCGGCAGCCACTTGGAAATGACGCGCGACATCGCGGCTCAGTTCAAGATTAGCGAACGAGGCGTGATGGCCGTCAAAGAGCCGCGCAAGGTGGTGAAGTCGACCGGCGGCTAAGCCGGTCGAGACGCGTTTGTTTTATTTTTCGCGCCGGCTCGCCCAGCCGAGTCGGCTTCCCTTTCTCTGGTGAGAGTCGAATGAACCCCAAAAAGAATGAAAGTCGCCCCGCTTCGTCGATCGAGTCGCTCGCCGCCGAGCGGGCCGAGCTCGACAAGCAGCGGGCCGAGATCGCCGCCGAGCGTCAATTGTTAGACGAAGAATTGGCCGCCTTGTCGGCGCCGTCGGCGACGAAGTCGAAAACGCCCCCCGGCCGAATCCATCAGCGCGACTTGCCGCCCGACGTCGCCGATTTGCCCGCTTGGTTAGCCCAGCAAGGCAAAAAAGGAATCGTCCGCGATTACGAAGTGGTGTTGCGCGGCGGCAAACGACGCCCGATCACGATCGGCCCGATCATCGCAGGCGACGAATCGGAAGCGATCAGTCTCGCTTTCGCCCAGCGGCAGATCGAGAACACGCAGGCCTATAACGCCAGCGTGCGGCGGCTTGAAGCGTAAAGCCCGTGCGGGGTCGCAAGCCGCCGCCTATCAGGTCGGCGGCGGCAGGGCGACCAAGCGAATTGAACGATGCGAAAGAGAAAGTCATGGTCTTGAATCAAATCCAACAGATCGAAGCGCTGCAAACGCGCCGCGACGCGGTGCTGACGCAAATCGCGGCGTTGACCGACGGCGAAGTGGGCGGCGGCCCCGATACCTCGGGCCCGGGCGATCATGTGCGGCAGGTCGCCTATCGCCAAAGCTTGTACGACGAACTAGCGCGGATCGATCAGGCGCTCAGCCGCCTGCGCGGCGCTTGGGCGACCCGAAGACAAGGACGCTTGCGATGAGTTTGTACGACGCGCTGAAAAACGGTTGGCGAGCGTTTCTCGACGTCGAGACGATCGCTTACGCCGACGCGACCGGCGCCGCAAGCGGCGTGCGCGCGCGGCGAATCAGGCCGGACCAGAAGCTGCTAGGCAGCGTCGACGGGTTGGCGGCGTTTCAAAACGATTACGTCACTTTCAACTTGTGGGATGCGACGCTCGCCGGCAAGCGACCGCTTGGGGGCGGAGTCATCACCCAGGCCGACGGAACCAAGTGGACCGTGCAAGCGGTCGCGGCGGCCCAATGGAATACGCAGTGGCATTGTCTCTGCGTTCGTCAAATCAGTTAAACCGCGCGGTTAGACCGCCGCGGCGGAAAGGGGATTTATGTCAAGTCAATTTGAAGCGATCTGGGACGCCGTTTACGACCAGATTCAGACGCTCGATTTGCCCGGCGTATCGAGCGCCAACGTCTATCGTCAGCAATGGCCCTTTAATCCGAAAAGCGGAGAGACGACGGCCGGCATTTTCGTTTGTCCCGTGACCGAAACGTTGCGACCGATCGGCTCCGATCAACGCTCGGAGATCGGCTACGGCTTCGAGATCTGCATGATCCAAGCCGGAAATCAAGCGTTGGGCAAAACGATCTTAAGCGGGCTGTTGGTCTGGCGCGAAGCGATCCGCCGCGCTTTTCACGACAAGCTGCCGTTTAACGCAGGCGGAGTTTATCGCACCTGGTGCGAGCCGGGCGAAGTCGCGCTGCCCGGCGCTTTTCAGAAGCAATACGACGCCAGCGTTTTAATCATTCGTTGTTACGCTTACGAAGGATAAATACGACCATGCCGGTTCATCACGTCTCAGGTTTTCAAACGCAGCTTGGGCTGGGTCCGCAACATGCCAGCGCGCTGGCGACGCGCCAGTTCGAGCATTTCGGGGTCGAGCTAGACAAACAAACCCGGCTGATCGCGCCTGACGGCATGCTCGGGCGGCGAGGGCCGATCGGCGACGCGACGCAAGTTGGGCGATATGCGGTCGGCGGAACGATTTCGTTGTGGCCGCGGCCCGACGATCTGACCTTTTTGCTGCCGTACGTTTTGGGCGCCGCCGCAGAGGACGATACCTTCGCCCTGGCCGAAACGTTGCCCGAGTTGGTCGCGACGGTCGATCGCGCGATTCAGGTCGAAACGTATCGCGGCTTGAAGGTCGATCGGGCGATCTTTCGCAGCGGCAAAGGCGCCCCGTTATCGCTCGATCTCGCTTTGCAAGGCAAAACGGTCGACGCGCCCGCCGCCGCCGGAACGTTTCCTGATTTGCAGGCGACGTTGTCGGCCAAAAATCCGCTGGTGCATCATCAAGCGAAGATCACGATCGACGAAACCGAGATCGAGGTCGACGACTTGACGTTGACGATCGACAACGCCTTAGAGCTTGAACATTTCCACAACAGCTTGACCCGGGTGAGGCTGCCGGAAGGGCCGCGAGAAATCACGCTGACGTTCGAGACCGAGTTGAGCGACGACGTCTTGGACCATTTGATCGAACCGGCGCCGCGCGGCGTAACCGCCGAAATCGAATACGCCAACGGGGTCGATACGCTTCGCTTTACGTTCGGCTTGTTGCAGCAGGCCAAAGCGCCGCTGCCGATTCAAGCGAAGGGAACGGTTCGGCCGCGGCACCGTTTTCGCGCGTTGGCCGATTGGGCCGCTCAGCGCCCGCAACTGGTCGCGACTTGCACGAACGTTTAAGTCGCTTTTGATTTCGCATTGATAAGGAGTAAGACGAATGGACGACGCCCAGTTTTTTATTGACGACGGCTACTTCGAGCAGGGGCATATCGACGCGCTGAGCGGCGTGCATGGCCCGCTTGATTTCGTATTTCGCCCGATGATCCACGCCGACAAAGAGGCATATTTCGCTGCGGCCCGAGCGCCCGGGGCGACTCCTTCGGCCGTGATGGCGCAGTTTGTCGCCGAGCATGTTCGATCGTGGTCGCTCGCTCGACCGCTTGATTCGGCCAACTTGCAACGGCTGCGCCCCCGGCTGTTAGAGCGGCTGTTTCATATCGTGATGGGCGAATCGGCCTCTGACCTGACGCTCGCCGATCGCGAGGCCGCCGACCTAAAAAACTGAGAAGCGGCGTCGCGTTGCTCCTGTCGCATCCCGGCGCCGCATTGATCGACTGCGAAGATTGTCGACGGTTCGTGTACGACCTGAAGACCGGTCGCCGAGTCATGGTTCCGCAAGGATCGGCCCGGCGAATGACCCCGCTGCCGCGCGCCGGCGGCATGCCGCTGCAATGCGGGCAATGTCCGAAAAAGTCGCCCCAAACGGCGCGGCAGGTCGAACTGTCGGCGAAGAACTGGAAAACCTATCGCTTGTGGCGCGAGGTGCGCGCCACGTATGGGCGTTGCCTGTCGCCGGCAATGGCTCGCGACTCGATCGTGCGGCGGAACCTGGCCGAGATCGACGCGATTTATGAGCGACACGAACGTGACGAATCGGCCCGTCAACTGGCGGGGCTAGCCTTGAATAGGAGACGATCATGACTGAACGTCCGCGCCAACCGACCGGCGACGATCGACAACGCCTGACGCTTGATCCGACGATCGATATCGTGCGGCTCGAAGCGGCCCGCCGTGCCCGGATCGAAGCGGAAACGCAGCGGCCGCTCGATGCGATCGACGACGAATCGCCTCGTCAGCCGCTGCGTTTGCCGGCAAGCGAGCCGATTCAGCCGTTGCCCGCCTCAGGCGACGATCGCCAGCCGATTCCGCCGCCCTCCAACCTGGTCGATACGCCGCGGTCGCCCCGTTTGCCCAACGCCGACCGCGGTGAGCCGCCGAACGATGGCGCTCAGCGAAGTATTGACGATTCAAGTTTTGACCAACCGACTGTGGAGCGACCGAGTCAGACTCAATCGCGCGGCGAATGGGCGAGACCCCCGACCGAACCGAGCGTGCCGCTGCAAGTCGACGTGAAACGCGAGTTGGTCGTGCGCCTGCAAGAAGACTCGGAGACGTTGGTCGATTCGGTCGTGCGGCAGGTCGAAGGACTACTCGCCGAGCGCGATCAACGCTTGTTGCAGCAGATCGAACAACGCTTGATCGACCTGCAAGCGGGCCGCCGCGCTCCGTTGAAATTCGCCGCCGTTTAACGACGCTCGCCTCCTCGTATTCGTACGCTTTCAATCAGACATGGTGACTTTATGTACCTTCAATTCGGAACCTACACGCACCCGATCGGCGAACCTTCGCTGACGATCAGTCGTCGGCCGGTCTTAAGCGAAGGGGGGATTCCCGTTTCGCAGATCGCCACCTGGCAAATCCAGGGGCTGATTACCGGCGACGGCCAAACCGACATCGATGCCAAGGTGGCGGCCTTGATCGCCGCCTATCGTCAAACCGGAGTCGACGCCGCGCTGTTGCTGAGCGACGGCGCGACCCCGAGCCAGCACGTCTTGCGCGACGCCGATTCGATCGGGGGCGTGCGGGTCGTGGGCGGACCCAGCTTTCCCGACGGCAAAGGCGCCGAGTATGCGACCAAGCGGGCGTTCTCGATCACGCTTGAGGCCGAACTGCCGGTCGGCGACCCGGCGGCTTCGCTGCTCAGCTTTCGCGAAACGCTCAGCCAGTGGGGCGGCGGGCGAAGGATCGCCTGGACCGAGACGAAGCTGGGCCCGCCCCGACCGCAGATGACCCGGCGGCAAACGTTGCATTACGCGACCCAATCGGGCAGCGCGGTCGGCTACCGGCAGTACCCGGCGTTTCCCGGCTATCTGTTTCCGCCGCAGTACGCGGTCGAGCCGGTCCGGATCACGTACGGCGGCGCGCGCCACCGCGGGGGCGGAAGCTTCAGCGATTTCGCGATCAGTTGGGACGTGCAGTATCAGTCGGACCGACCCTTGGTCGCTTTCCCTCACCAACGCTAACGGAGCTGAATCGACATGGCATTATTCATCTGGCGCGGCGTCGCGGTCGCGCGGGCGCAAGTGTGCGAGGTCGTCGCCGAAAACATCGAGGCGGGCGACGATTTTACGTTAACGATCAACGGCGTGTCGTTCACCGCGCGGGCGACCGGCGGAACGGCGGAACCGATCTACGCCGACATCGCGTCGCAGATCACCGAATCGGAAGCCCCGCAGCTGGCCGGCATTACGGCGGAAGCGGCCGGGGTCTACTCGGCCGCACTGGCGATTATCGGCGAAGCGAGCGGCAGGCCCTTCGCGATCGAGTCGACGGCCGATAACGGCGGGGTCGGCGAAGTGTCGGTCGCGACCATCCAGACGGCCGGCGCGGGCCGCAACGAGATTCAGCAGGTCGCGCTGCCGGTCGGGGTGACGGGGGGCACGTTCAAGCTGACGTTCAGCGGCCAAGAGACGAGCGGGATCGCCTACAACGCGGCGGCTTCGGCGGTCGAGACCGCGCTGGAGGGGCTGTCGAACGTCAGCGGCGGCGACGTGGCGGTCAGCGGGGCGGCGGGCGGTCCTTACCTGATCGAGTTCGCCGCGACCTACGCCAAAACCGACGTGCCGGCCCTGACGGTCGATACCGCGAGCCTGACGGCGGGGGCGGTCAGCATCGCGCAAACGGTCGAGGGATCGGCCGGAATCAACGAAGTGCAGCAACTGGCGATCAACTACGACGACGGCGACGAGCGATTTTACGCAAGCTGGACCGGGCCTTCCGGCAACCACCACCTGTTGACGCAAGCCGGAATCGATCCGTCGAACTACTTTTCGCGCGGCGATGCGATCGATACGGCGGCGAAGCTCAAGGCGGACATGATCGCCAGTCATCCCGACCTGAACGTCAGCAACTTTGACGTGGAGTTGATCGGAGACTACAGCAACAAGACGGCCCAAGACGCGACGGGCGGCGACGAAGTCGACGCCGGGACCGACAGCCGGATTTACGATCACGTCAAGGTCTATAACCTTTTGTTCTTCGGCGACCTGGGAGGGGAGCCGCTTAACCGAATCAACATCGGGATTCGATCGCAGCCGGGCAAGTTCGCCTTGATTAGCGCGGCGACCAACATCGAGGGGAGCAGCGGCGGGGTCAACGAAGAGCAGACGGTCAGCCTGACCGGGTCGCCGTCGGGCGGCACGTTCACGCTGAGCTACGGCGGCGACACGACGAGCGGGATCGCCTACAACGCGGCTGCTTCGGCGGTCGAGACCGCGCTGGAAGGCTTAACCAGCATCGGGTCGGGCGACGCGTCGGTCTCGGGCGACGCGGGCGGACCCTGGACGGTCGAGTTTACCGGGGCGCTGGCCGGGCAAGACGTGGCGCTGATGACCGGCGACGGGTCGAGCTTGACCGGAGGGGGCGCGTCGGTCAGCGTCACCCAAACGGCGATCGCGGCCGTTAACGAAGTGCAGCAAGTTTCGCTCTCGGAAAGCGTCAGCGGCGGCACGTTCACGCTGAGCTACGCGGGGCAAACGACGTCGGCGCTGTCGTATGCGATTAGCGCCGCGGCGCTCGAAACGGCGCTCGAAGGGTTATCCAACGTCGATTCGGTCGAGGTGAGCGGCGCCGACGGGGGACCGTGGGAGGTCGAGTTCCAGGGGAGCTTGGCGGCGACCAACGTGGCGAGCATGACGGGGGACGGGGCGAGCCTGAGCGGCGACGATTCGCAATCGTTCGCGACCGCGACCCTGATCGAACCGACCGGCCCCGACCACTGGGACGAGCCGAACAACTGGGATCAGGGAAGCGTGCCGGTCAACGGCAGTGACGTGCGAATCGAGAACAGCGACGCCAGCATTCGGTACGGACTCGATCAAGCGGGGGTGACGCTCGACAGTCTCGACATCCGGGCGAGCTTTACGGGCGACATCGGGCTGCCGACTCAAAACGACGGCAGCTATTACGAACTGCTCGACACGCATCTGGCGATCGGGGCGACCGTGGTTCGCATCGGCGAAGGGGAGGGGGGCGGAACCAGTCTTTGTCGACTCGATACCGGCAGCGCCCAGACGGCGCTGACGGTTTACGGCACCGGCACGCCGAGCAGCGCCGCCGGCTACGCGGTCGAGTGGATCGGGACGCATGCCGAGAACGTGCTGACGGTCAACAAGGGAATCGTGGGGGTTGCGGTCGGGGCGGGCGAGACGGCCGTCATCGACGCGCTGAACGTCGGCTGGGTCGAGAGCCGCGATTCCGACTCGCTGGTCTTTTTGGGCGACGGGGCGACGGTCGGCGACATCGTGAAAAACGGGGGCGAGTTGATCGTCACCGGGCGAAGCGGAACCGACGTTACGTCGCTCAAGTCGACGTCGGGCTTAACCGAGATGCGGGGGACCGACGGAGTCGACTCGCTGACGGTCGAGGGGGGCGAGTGCTTCTACTGGACGACCGGCACGCTCGGCGGCGAAACGGTCGTGAGCGGCGACGGCCAACTGATCTTCGACGGCGACATGCGGGCCAAGACGGTTACTAACAAGATCACGCTACAGGGCGACGCGGCGAACGTGGTCGACGCGAACGAGACGGTCGAGAATCTGCGGGTTCGCTTTCAAGGGACGTCGCGGTTTGCGGAATTCGGCAGCGACATCATTATCACGCGGGGGCTTGGCTCCGAAGAAGGAGGGGAATCAGAAGTGAGCGCATCAATCTACGCATCGGCGATGCAGATGGTTTCGGTCGCGGTCGACAGCGAGTTGGAGACGATCGCCACGATGCTGACGACCGCCAGCTACGCGCATCCCAGCGGCAAGACGGAAGCCGACATTATCCAGATCGACGTGGTCGCGCCCGACGCCGATATCGCGGTGCACGACGCCGACAACGATTCCGACGGGCAAGAGGTCGCGACCGACGCGGTCGAATACTTCCCGGTCAGGGGAGCGGCCGCGACGGCGCTACGAATGGTGACCGACAGTTCGGCCAACGTGTTGTTGAAGATTTATTACGGCTGAACGTTGAATACGAATCGAGAGAGGGAATAACGAAACCATGTCTTACCACGACTTGCTGACCGATCCGAACCTGCAGGGGCATTGGCCGCTACAGGAAAGCAGCGGAACCGGCGTCGCCGACCTTAGCGGTAATGACCGGCACGGCACGGCGTCGAGCGCGATTTTTGCGCGAACCGGCCCCACGGCCTGGCTGCCCTCTGCGATTGACTTTTCGTCCATGCAGATCGCGTTTCCGGCGGCGGCGTTCGTCAGCGGAAATAACCCGCGTACGTATTGCGTCTGGTTCCAGGCCGATACGTGGACCGCAACGACGGAAGAGAACATCGCTTGCTTCGGCGCGCTGTCTGGTGCGGCAGGAGAAAAATTCGGCATCTGCCCCGAAGATAATGCCGTATCCGTCTTCTTTGAATCGCACCGTGTCATCACGCCGAAGTCGACGCTTTCTTCCGAAAGTTGGTATCACCTGACGGTGCGGATTCCTAATTCCGCAACGCTGACTAGTAGCGTCGATATTTTTCTGGATGGTGTCAAGCAAAATTTATCGCAAGAGAGCGGAATTCCGCAAACGCTGAACACGCAGCTAGAGACTTCGCAGTGGTTGGGGAACGATCCGTTTGGCGCTGGAATGCGATGGTTTAACGGCGGACTGGCGGGTTTCATGTCATTCGACCGAGCTTTGTCGGACGCCGAGATCATGACGCTAGCAACCGGCGAGTCTGGCGGCAGTGCGCGCAATCGCATCCGCCGCCTGGGGCTGGGGGGCAACTTGGGAGTGAGAAGATGACGGCGGAAGCGACGTTTAGCTATCCTGGGATCACGGACTATGTCGAAGCGCGTTATACGCTCTCGCATGGGGTGAGTCCTGGGCGAATCATCGTGAGAACGCCGCCCGACGCGGCTCGACCGGCGGCCGGCGGAACGGCGACGTTCCGCTGCGGCGGCAATACGATTGCGATGCCCGGTTGCCGGATCGATTCGGTCACGGCCGAAACCGACCCAAGCGGCCGAACGATGTTGCGGTTTGAGATTCTCGATTGTCGCTGGGCGTGGAAGTTGGGAGCGATCTCCGGGCTCTACAACCGGCCAGCGCCGGATGGGCGGAGCATTGATCGCGAGACCGAAAAGACGCCGCGCGAGCTGGCCCAACTTTGTTTCGAGGCGATGGGCCTGCGCGATTTCGACCTGTCGAACATGCCGCAGTTGCTGCGCCCGGCGATTGATTGGGACTATCAGACCCCGGCGCTGGCGTTGGCCGATTTGGCCGATACGTGCGGTTGCCGGGTAGTGTTGAAGATCGGCGGTCGCGTCGCGATTGAGCCGGTCGGCGCAGGAGCGCCGTTGCCGACCCTCTCGGCGGCGATCGGCGGCCGGGCCGTTTATGATTTGCCCGATGCGCCGCCGGCGCTACGTTTTGCGGCCGGGCCGAGTCAGTACCAGTGCGATTTTGAACTGGCGCCGGTCGCTCTTGAGCCCAACGGCGATATCGTACCGCTCGACGAGGCGAGCTACGCGCCGCCGCGCGGTTGGAAACATGAGCCGTTGCCGCAACTGGGCAACGTCGACGCCCGGTATCGCAAGTTGGCGCAAAGTTGCGTTTGGAAATATTACCAGATTCAACCCGGCTTTTATTTGCCAGGCGAACCGCGCCGCCCGGAAAACAAGATCGAAAAGATCGAAGAGGTGTTGCCGCTGTTGGCGACCCAGATTGAAGCCGACCGGATGCCGGACCAAACGTTGCGGCGGCGGCCGCCGTGGGCGTACGGGCTGTTTGAACGGGGCGAGTCGGCGTTTCCTCTGAGAGACGAAAAGTTGCGGCCCGATCCGAATTTGAACGACGTGCCGCAAGATTTGTACGCCCGCGGCATGCGGATCGATCGCCGGCAAGGTTTGGTGATTTTTGACGATCCGGTTTTCTTATATCGGCAAACGGCGACGACGTACGAAACGCACCCGGCCCGCATGCGACTGCGGATCGCGTGTCAGCGGCGCGACAAGCGAACGCGCGGCGTGGTGCGCTACGAGGTGACGACCGAAAAAAAAGTTAGACGCGGCGCCGCCCAGACGATCTTGCGCGACGATATATCGCGGCAAGCGTACTGGAACTTTAAAACGCGAAAGCTGGTCGTTAACCAAGAGGAAGTCGATCGTCAGGCGCGGCATTATTTGCAAGCGGCGCGGCAAGCTTATCAGGCTTCGCAACCGGCGACGTTGACCTACGACGGTTTTTGGCCGATTCAGCCGGACGGCGCCATTCAGCAAGTCAGCTGGGGCATTGATCGCGGCGGCAAGGGAAGCACCGTCGTCAGCCGTAACCGCGAAGACGAATTGATCGACGTCAGCTATCGCGAACGAAGACTGATGGAACGGATGATCGAATTCACGCGCAACGATCGCCGCAGGGGGCGACAAGGAGAAACCGAATGAGTGCCGCCGAACGAAGATTGCCGTTTGCGAATCAAGGCGGTCGCACGATTCCGCCGTTCGCCGTGATGGCGCCCGACCAGGCGGATGCGGTCGAATCGATCGATCACGAAGGGGTATTGCGAATGGGGCCGCCGACCCAGCGGCATGTCGCGACGCAAGACGCCGGTTGGTTGATGACGAACGGGCCGTACGCGATACCGCCCAACGCGCGGGGCAGCTGCTTGCAAGGCGAGATCGTGCAAGCGCTGATTCGGCAAGATCGCGCGGCGGGACAAGCGAGCTTGCTTGCGCCTGGGGCCGCGCTCGGCGTGCAGCGCGACAGTTTCGGCCTGGTCGCCGGCGGCGGCGCATTTCGCTTTTTGGGATACGCCGGTTGCCCGGCAAGCGATTTTCGCGACGTCGGCCGGCCGCAAGATCGCTTTCGCGTCGGGTGGGTCGCGCCGAGCTACGCGTCGGCGGCGCGTTACTGCAAGACCGAAGAGCGCCGACTGCAGCGGCTTGAGCCGTACGGCGGCGACGGGTTGATTCAAGACGTCAGCCGGGCCTCGCTGGCTGGGGGCGGTACGGCCCCGGTCTTTTCGAACGGGATCGACTTCGTCTACCGGGTCTACGACGAGACGGGAGGCGAAACGTGGGGAGCGCCGGAACTGCCGCCCGCGACCGATACGGACGGAACTGAAGTCCAGGACAAAGGGGCCGTGGCGATCCGGCTGGAGCGCGCGGGTGTTTACCAGATCGGGTTCACGGCGTCGTGCCGGGCGTTCAACCTTTCGTCGTCGATCGATCCGCTCCACCTGGCGCTGTTGGTCGAGCGAGCGGGCTATCGACCGAGCGCCGGACTCGATCCGGTCGACGGCGATACCCGGCTCTTTTTATCGGCCTGGCAAGAAGGGGTCTACTCTCGAGCCGAGAGCGCCGTCAACCCTGACGATGATCTCCCCTATTGGTCGTCGCTGGGGGGCGGCACGATCGTGACGGTCAGCGCCGGCGATCGGCTGCACGTGGTGAACTGCGGGGTCGATCATGTCGACGTGCGGTACCTGAACTGCTGGGCGTCGGCGATTTGAGCATTTCCAGCCAGTCGGTCGTTATTGCTGCGGTTGCTTGGGGGCGTTGGTTGGATTCGACTCGTAGGCTTGCAAGCGTTCTCTCAAGCGATCCATGTCGCGGTGGGTGGTGATGAGTTCGCCTTGCAGGTCGAGCGTTTCGCGGCGGAGTTCTTTGATGATGGCTCGATGGTCGGCTTGCGATAGAGGAGTGCCTAGGTGCGTCTCGCCCCCGAGATTCTGTTTTTGCTTAGCGTCGGAATAGCCGCAGCGATAACTGCTGGCATTCGAAACGACGCCGACGAGCCCGATAATTGCGAGAACGATCGTGTTTCGTATTCCGGATTTCATGGTTGAAGCGTCCTGTAAATGAGATTGCGAAGTAAGCTGGCCATCGCTTTCGCGAAATAGGAAAGGTTACGGCGATTGGTTGGGGGCCGGTATGCGGCGGATGACCCAGAGCCGCCGTATTTCGTCGTCGGACGTGCCGAGAGTCAGGTAAATTTGGGAGTGATCCTTCGAGATGCAGGTCGGGATGATCCAAGATTTCGCGTCCCATGCGGGACCGAACAACTTGGGCGGTCCGAACGGTTGATCGACGGTAGCCCGGGTGCTGATCCACAGTTCGGGTTTTTGGCGTTGGCGGCGATCGGACGTAAAGATCAGCGCCGTGCCGTCGGGCGAAATCGCCGGGCAGGTGTTCGAGATTCCTTCGTTGATTCCGTTGCCGAGCTTAACCGGATCGCCGAACGGTTCGTCAAGCGATTGCCGGGTCGCCATGTAGAGCATGCCTCCGTTGCGATTTTCGTCTTCATAGCAAGATTCGAAGACGAGCGTTAAACCGTCTTCGCTGACGGCCGGATGGGCGTCGTATCTGGGGGTATTGATGTGCGCGCCCAGGTTGACCGGCTCGTCGAACGGTTCGTCGAGCGAGTCGCGCCGCGCCATCCAGAGATCGGTTCTGCCGAGTCCGCCTTCGCGCGTCGAGGCGAAAATGATCCCGGTACCGTCGGCGAAGAAACGAGGTTCGTATTCCGTTAGGGGAGAGCTGATCGGTCCCGACAGGTACTGCGGGGCGAGCCATGACTGTCCGTCGTCGGCTCGATTGGAGTAGGCCATATCATAGTAGGAATCTTTGTCGGATCGGACGGAGTAATAGAGCTGATCGGTCGGTTCGAGCAGCGAGGCGTAGACGACCCACGCCTTGTCGGCGATCTGCGGAATCTCGACCGGCTCGGGCTGGGTCCAAACGTAGTCGGTCGAGGTGAGCGCCTGGGCGGCGGTCTGCTGGGGGGCCGCGGCGGATGAATCGCTGATATGCCGGTAAGCGAGCTGAGCGAATTGACCGCTGCCGCGAAAAACGCCGATGCAGACGCGGCCCGTTTTGTAGTCGGAGTCGCGAGCGGCGACGACCAACTTGCCGTTGGCGAACAACTGCAACTGATCGCCGACGGCGGCGAAGGTCAGTTCGACTCCGTCGGCGTAATTTTCGCCGGTCGTCCTGGTCGCCAGATCGACATAGCCGCGATTCGGGATATGTTTGCCGATGCCGAAAAAGTTTTTCCCGCCGAAGAACCCGACGTAGCTTCCCGCTTTGCTATTGCGCAGGCCGAGGGCGAGGTTTTGGGCGGCCACATTGCTAAGGTTCGCTTTGACGACGATGTCTTCGGCTTCGAGCGGATAGCAGATTTGGCTATCTTTGAGGGTGAATTTTCGCTTTTCGTAGCGGAAGTTTTTTCCTTCCGTTTCCCAGTCGAGCGGTTGATCGAGATTGGGAGTCATCGTTTGCCAGTCAGCTTGGTCGGCGAACAAGAGTTCCGACAGATCGGCCGGCAACGGGTCGTCGCAAATCACTTTGCAGTTGGGCAACGTTTCACGAAGACGGGCGACTCCGGCGGCGGTGACCAACGTGTTTTTGACGTGCAATTGCGTGAGCTTTGAGAAATTGCCGATCTGCTTAAGGCCGTCGTCGGTCAAGGCGCTGCCGGCCAGATGCAGGACTTCCAGTTCGCTCGCGTCGGCGAAGCAATCGATTTGCTGATCGCCGATACGGACGAAGCTGAGCATCAAACGTTTGAGATGACGGGTCGGCGCGAATTGGCGTAAATATTCGAGCTGGTCGGCCTTGATCGGGTTGGAGTTAAGCCGGAGATCGCGGAGCGCAACGGCGTTTTGAAACGGTTGCAAGGCGGAAATCGGAAGACCGGTTTTCGACAGGTCGAGCGACGCCAACGCGCGATTCTCGCGAAAGTGCGAGATCGCTTCGGGCGTCAGATTCGCCGCCGATCCGAGTTGCAACGAACGCAAGTTTTTGGTGCCTTGAAAAACGGCCAGGGCGGCGGGGGTCAGCTTTTGGTTGTCGCGCAAATCGACCTGCGTCAGTTCGAACGGGTCGGCGGGAAGTTGGTCGATCCGCTGAATGTAAGGACGTGGGCTATGCGCATAGTCGTTGATCTTGATCTTGCCGCCGACCGACAAGACGTACTCGGCCGCCCGACGATCGATTTGGGCCGAGTCGGAAGGCGTTTGCGACCGCCGGACGATCGACAGCGACTCTGGTCGTAACGCAACCCACTGCGGATCGCCGACGATCTTGCCGTGCCGTTGATTGCCAGAGACGTCTTTGAGCAGATCGCCGCTCCCTTCGTCAAAACGATAAAGGGCGATCGTGTGGGCGTCGGGCTTCCACTGATACGCCGGAGTAAAGTCGGCCGCGTAACGAGCCGAGTCGGAAATGCGAAGCTGCTGCACCGTGCCGCGAAACGGATAGTCGATCGCCGACTCTTCGTGTTCGGACTTGTTCGGGCTGCCGCCGAGCACGAAGGGGATGTCGTTATATTTGCGATCGGTCTCGGGCATCCATTTTTCGGCGACCTGCTTGCCGTCGATAAACAGACGAATCCGCTCTGAGTCGAGCACGGTCGTCACGTTCATCGTGCGGCCGATCTCGGGCAAGTCGGTCGAAGTCACCTTTTCGTACGGCTTTTTCGCCGTCGGACTGACCGACAAACGGGCTTCGCGCGGATCGGACGGCTCTGGTTGAAAGAATCCGAAGCCGACGCCGCTAAATTCGGTCGTGCCGATCACGCTGCTCGCCGCTTGCGGTTCGGGCGATTTTAAGACCATCTCGATCGTCAAAGGATGCTCGCCGCGGTAACCGAACGGCAATTGAACGTAGTCGTCGACCCCGTCGAACTTTAAGGCGAACGGCTGCGAGATCGTCGTATTGACGACTTCGGGCGGCGTCGCAGGCGAAGACGCGACGGTAGGCGGCGCATCGGCCGGCGACTTTGCGGAAGAGGGCGCGGCGGGCGGCTCCCAATGAACGCGAACTTTCGACGCGCGGCCGCTGGCGATCGTCAATTGGTCGACGTCGGTCTTCAGACCGCCGCTCGTTTCAAGGGAGAATTTGTACGAGCCGGGCGGAAGCGACGCGGTTTGCGCCGGATCGTGCAGACGAATGCTGGTGCGCTCTTGCGTCTTTAAGTTGATCAACGTGAGTTGACGATCGCGCAGGTGGGCCTCGAAGTCGTCTCCTTCGATCTCGACGACCAACGAGCCTTGCGGGGTCCAAATTTTGAACATCATGCCGGCGGCGTAGTAGCATAACCCGCAGGCCAGCAGGGCGGCGGCGATTAAACCGCCGATCAACCGGCCGCGGCCTTGGCCGGCGGTTTGCGGCCGAGCGGGGGGCGCGCCGGCCGAGGGCGTGCTGACATGCGGCTGCGTTTCGATCAGACTGGTGGGCGAGGTATCGAGCGCAACGCCCGAGGCGGCGATCGACATTTGAGGGCGTTGGTCGCTGAGCGCCGGGCGAACCTCTTCGAAGTCGGCGAGCAGTTCGGTCGCGCTGGGATATCGATCGGCGGGGAGCTTCGCCAAGCACTTTTGATAGATCGCTTCGAGCTTGGGCGGAACGTCGGGACGAATCTCTTGCAGACGAGGGGGCGATTGCTCGCGATGGCCGAGCAGTTTGGCCATCAGCGTCTCGCCCGAAAAGGGGGGCGCGCCGGCCAACAAGTAATACAGGGTGCAACCCAAGCTGTACAAATCGGCGGCCCCGGTGACCGTTTTGGCGTCGATCGCTTGCTCGGGCGCCATAAAGTCGACCGTGCCCATAACGGCCCCGTTTTGGGTCAGGCCCGTTTGATCCGATCCGGTTTCTAGCCGGGCGATGCCCATGTCAAGAATTTTGACGACGCCTTCTTCGGTCAGCAGCAAGTTGGCAGGTTTGATGTCGCGATGCACCAGGCCGACCTGATGGGCGTACTCTAAACCTTGGGCGGCTTGCGTCAGGCAATCGACCGCCTTCAATGGAGAGAATACCCCATCTCGTTTGACGAGCGTGCTGAGATCGCAACCGGGGACGTACTCCATGACGAAGTAGTGAATCCCTTGCGCTTCGTCGGCGTCGTAGGCGATCACGATATTCGGGTGGCGCAATTGGGCGGCGACTTCGACCTCTTGATTGAAACGATCAATCGCATAGGGTTGGGCCGTCGCTTCTTGGGGCAAGATTTTCAGGGCGACCAGGCGCCCCATTTTGCTGTGCCGCGCTTGATAAACTTGCCCCATGCCCCCTTCGCCGATCTTGTCTAAGATGACGTAGCGACCTAGCTTTAGGCCGGCGGTTTTGCCATGGGCGACGGCGCGCAGCTGATAGCTGGTCAGCAGGTCGTTTTCGAGCAGCAAGCCGGCTAACTGATTCGCCGATTTGACTCGGTGCGTTTGCAGCAGTTTTTCCAACTCGGTCGCCCCGACCAGCTGCGACTTGAGCAGGTCGGTTTGCAGTTTTTCTAGATCGAGATCATTCGGGGTGAGCAGCGCCGAGCGTAACGAGTACGAGGAAGGCAATCGCATCTCATCGACGGGCAGCGGCGGCAGTTCGAGCCAGGAGAACTTTTTCAGCGCGGCGGCGTAACGGCGTAAATCGGCCGCCAACGCCGAGTCTCCGTCGGCTAAGCTTTCTAAGTCGGTGGGCGTGCCTTTGGCGGTCTCTTCTTCCCATTGAGACAGCAGGTCTAAGATTCGCTCATCCATTTTGATCGATTCCCGTTGAAGGAGCTCGCACGTTAAGGTCGCTGCCGCGAACGCCGGTCGGCGCGTGTTCGGCAAGTACGACCAAAAGCGTCGTTCGTGCCCCCCCATTGTAATTGCCTGCTCGATTTCCCCAAGGCTGGTTGGCGACGCTCGGTTACTAGAGAAAGCGAAAACCGACGCTTGGGGTAGACAAAAAAAGCGAGAAAAGAATTCGACCCTGCCGCAAGTGCGCTAGCGCGACGTGAGAACGGCGCCATCGGCGGAAATTATACGCCGACGACGAAAGCGTCGCGATCGGGCGGATCGGGGCGGCAAGGCGAAAAAGGCCGGCCGCCTGAGAGTTGGCAAGCGGTCGCGACTACGACGAAAAACGCTCGATCAACGAGAGGAGCATGCGGCCCGAGAGAATCAGGGCCAAAACCGTCGACGCCGAGGCGATGCAGCAAGCGGGGATCTTAAGCCGCGACGATTTGAGCTGGATCGCTAAAAAGAGCATGGCGAACGCCAACAGCGGCACGCCGATCACGGTCAGCGCTTGCGCGGTGACGATCAATTGCACGCTCGACCATTTGAGCCAGTTGATGGCGATCGCGACCGACATGCCGATCACCAAACCGGCGACGGTCAACAGTTTGACCGGGGCGTCTTTGACATGGGCCGACAGGCCTAAGCTGTCGCTTAGCGCGGTGCCGCCGATCAACGCGTTGACCAGCAAAGAGCTGAAGGCGCCCGCCGAAAGCCCGATGCAAAACATGAGCTTGGCTTGCGGCCCGATCAGGGGTTCGAGCTGTTTGGCGACGTCGGTAATGTTCGAGAGTTCGGAGCCTTGCAAGACGGCGGCCGAGGTCACCATGATGATAAAGCTGATGCCGCCGAGCACGGCGATGCCGACGATCGAATCGACGATGCCGTTGGCCAGGTCGTCGCGAGTCCATTTTTTCTCGCGGACGGCGTAGATTTGATAGAAGGCGCCGGCGATCGAAAAGGTGGTGCCGAACATGCCGAGCAGCATGACGATATTTTCGGGCGAAGTGCCCCCGTCAGGCAGCTTCGGGACGAAGCCGCCCAAGATGGAACTGATCGAAGGTTGCACGACGATCAAGTTGACGACGAAGCCGACCAGCATGATGCCGACCATCAGCATCATCATTTTTTCGATAAAACGGTACGGAGTGCTGCTGCCGTACAGCGCCCAGACCAAGCCGAGATTGACCAACACGATCGCGACGAGCGATCCGTATTGCGACAGCCAAGGCGATCCGAACGAGTCGGCGGCGATGTTGACCACGTCGATAATCGCCAGGTTGTTGGTGAACTGAAAGCAGCTGGTAATCAGAAAAAAGACGACCCCGATAATCAGCGAGACGGGGCGGCCGAGACGACTGGCGATTTCGGTAAACGGCGTGTTCTGATAACTAAT
>JBITAD010000485.1:0-9492 GCA_044439945.1 Blastopirellula sp. JB062 | reverse complement strand
CCAGCAGAAACGCCCCTTCGGAGTTGATTCGCGGCGCGTCGGCCGAAACCTGATGCGCGCTTTCGCCCGGCGGAATACGGAACGACTTGTTGAGCGCGCTGGTCGTTTTGACTTCGTACTGAATCTCTTCCGGATCGGCGAAGACGAGACCCAACTCGCTTTGATCCCATTGCTCGCTGCCGATCGGCGTGTAATGCACCTGAAACACCAGCCGCGAACCGGCCGGAATACGCTTGGCCATCGCTTGCGGAAACGGCTCGGCACGCATGCCTGGTACGTATCCGACCAAAAAGCCGCGGGCTCCCCCATCTTTGATGCTGCGCTCGCCCGGCCGAATGGCAAAGGCCAAAATATGATGGACGACCGCCCGATTGCCCGGACGCAATTCGGCCGCTTGCAGCCATTTGTCTTCGGCGAATTCGGGATCGTGAATGAAGTAGCGGTACTTCACTTCGCCGGTCGCCGGCACTTTGATCGGCCGCTCGGTCACTTTGATGATCTGGTCCGGCTTTTTCGGCAAGGTCCAGCCGAAGACCGACTCGGGCGGCTTGGGGGGCGCTTGCGAAGGATCGCCCTCAGGCGCCCCGGCGGCGACCCATTTCATGATCAGCTCTTTTTCTTCCTGGGGCATCGGCCGCGCGTTTTTAAACTCTTGATGCCCTGGCGCGGCGTGCCAGGGAGGCATCCGTTTATCTTCGACCACTTCGGCGATCATCTCGGCCCAACCGGCGACTTCTTCATAGTCGGTCAGCGCGAACGGAGCGATTTCGCCTTCGCGATGGCACTCGACGCACCGCTTTTGCAAGATGCGAGAGATCTGGTCGTAATAGGTCACCTTGCTGTCGGCTTGCGGCTGGTGAACGCGGCCGATGTGGCAGCCGATCGGGTCAGTCGTCGGTTGGGCGATTTTTTGACCGGCCAAAATCGCTTCGATCGCGTCGCGAAGCTCATGCTCGTCGGCTCGATCGCGAACCACGCCGATCTGATACTGATTGTCGATGCGGCCGCGATATCGAATCTTGCGGTCGGCGTCGAGCAATACCGCTTCCGGCGTTCGCTCGGCCCCGGCGGCGTCGGCCAGGCGATTGCCGACATCTTTCAATAGCGGAATCGAGATTTCGTGCAAACGCGCGTAGGCGGCGATTTCGGTAATCGAGTCATGTTGGTTCGACATCACGCCCAAAATGACCACGCCTTTCGACGCATACTCGTCGGCAAGCTCTTGCAAGCGGCGGCCGTACAATTTGGCCAGCGGGCACTCGGTCCCTAAAAAGGCCAACACGATCGCTTTTTTGCCCCGATAATCGGCGAGCGAGTACGATTTTCCCCGAAAGTCTTTCAGCGACAAATCGGCCACCTCGGCCCCGATCGGCGTTTTTTTCTCGACCGACTCGCGGGCCGACAAAGGAGAAACCAGCGCCAGCGCGACCAGGGTCAACGTAGAAAGCGTCCAACGAATCATGCAATTGCAGCCGGATTAGGGAATGGATGTACAGCGGCGACCGCGTCTTACGGCTTGCCCGTCGTACATTAAAACCCGGCTTCAAGTCAACTGGTTTCGTCTCGCTTCAAGTTTCTCGCAGCGGCCGTTATAGCCGTGTTACGTCGGTATAAGAAAGGCTAATCCCTTGAAACGGCGCCACGCCGTAAATGCCCCGCGTAAAGACCAGCTCGATAAACTCGTCGGCCCACAAAATCGGCTGCTTCGGCACCACGACGATATCGGAGTCGCGGAGCCACAATTCGTCGGAGGGGACCGGTCGTTTGCCGTACAACGCCGCTTGCAGATCGACCTTGGTCGCGATCAGCCGCCAATCGTCGGCACGACGGAAGATGACGATCTCTCGTAAGTTGCCCCCCACGTTCCAGCCGCCCGCCAACGCGATCGATTGCATCACGGTCGTCGGAGCGACCAGTTCGACTCGACCGGGGTTGCGCACTTCGCCCAGCACATAGAGATAACGGGGCGCCCGAGCGGTTAAAATTGGGGTCACGCCGATCCCGTCGACCACTTGGGCGTACCGCTCGTCGACCTCGCGTTTCAGTTCGTCAAGGGTCAAACCTTGCGCCGGCACCGATTCGATCGCCGGCAATTGGATCGTTCCTTCCGGGGTCACCCGAACGCGCTGCGACTGACCGCCGGCGCCCGCCCGACTGTCGACCGTCGCACGCAAGTCTTCCAGTTTCGTGTTCACCTGCAACGGGGTGACGGTAATCGCCGGCACTTTGTAGTACCGCTTATATTCGCGTTCGAGCAAGTCGGTCAGTTCGGTCACCGTTTTGCGCGCCGCGTGTACCTGGCCTAACAGCAGAACCGTAATCGAGCCGTCGGGCTGAATCACCAGATTGCGGTTCAAGTTAGGGTCGGTCAACGATTCGAGCTGAACCTGATCGCCGACGTTCAGCCGATAAGGGGTCGTCATTTCGTTCCGCGTCAAGCGATAGACGAACTCCAACTCGTCATCGACTCGGATACGGTACTCCGGCACATGTTGCAGACGATGCGGCCCGATATATTCGCCTT
Source organism: Blastopirellula sp. JB062 (assembly GCA_044439945.1). Lineage (GTDB taxonomy): Bacteria > Planctomycetota > Planctomycetia > Pirellulales > Pirellulaceae > Blastopirellula. The sequence continues at coordinate 6,968 of JBITAD010000485.1, read as the reverse complement.
GGGCGAAAACTTGCCAAGGAATCGGGCGGCGCGCTTTCCAATGCAGTTCGCCTTCGCAAGTCGGATCGGCCGAGTCGACGCCCACTTTGTAAGGCGCGTTTTGCAACTGCGCCGGCGAAGGGCAGGGGACGCAGTTCGGTGCACAGGCGGCGCCCTTCGGCGGTCCCCCGCACAGCGTCACCGGCGACGGCTCGCTCGGGTTCTCCGGTTGCAGCGCAACCGCTTGCATGACCGGCGCCGCCGGCTCGGCGGCCGGGGCGGAAAAAGCTGCCGCCGGCTGAGCGGCCTGCCGCGCCGGCGCGAATGCGACGCCTAAGCAGCCGACCAAAAGCAGCGAACCGGCGATCGCGGCGAGCGTGCGGATTTTGCCGAACGATATTTGAGCGATAGGCTTTTTCATGCTGGGCGTATTAACGTTGCTGAGAGGATTGCGGACGACGACCGACGTTCGAGCGGGGCGGTGCGACGGCGGTCGCATCAATTTGACGTTGCGCGGCGAACGCGTCGGGCGAGACCCAGCGAACGAAGTCGCTCTTCGGCGCCACGCTGCCGTGATCGGCGGCGTACTTGGCCTCTTCGCGCGCCAGCTTCGCCAGCGATGGTTCGCCCAGCATCTCATGCACTTTCGCCAGGTTGTTCCAGGTGTCGGCCAGCGACTTTTGTCGCAGACCGTTGATAAACACCTGCTTGGCGTCGGTCAGCTGACCGTATCGCGCCAACAACACCCCCAACTCGTTGGCCGCCAAGATATTTTTCGGGTCGGCCAAAAACGCCGATTGGTGCAACGCGATCGAGCGCGGACCGATCAGCGCCTTGTCGCCGCCGCTCCCATTTTTTAAGTAGGGTTGCAACTTCGCCAAGCCGTACAGGGCCGAAGAGGCTTCCGGAATTCCGCCGCAGGCGAAGGTCAATCGATCTTGCGCGTGCGAAAAGTATTGTTGGGCCGCGACCAGCGGGGTCAGTTGATCGGCGTCGACGTTTTGCAAGATCGGCGTCCGATGCGACTGGATCAAACGACGCAAATTGATGTTCGCTTCCAATCGCGAACCTTCCGGCACGAAATCGCTCGCCTCTTCCAAGGCCAGCAACCCGTCGCCCAGCGCTTCGCTGTATTGATGGGTATGCCGTTCGGTATCGAGCGTTTGCGTCAGCAGACGCAGCGCTTGAATGAACTCGGCACGGGCCGAAAAGAACGCCCCTCGCTGCGCCAGCGAAAGCCCGTGCTCGACCAACGATTGGGCCCGACCCCGAATCGCGGTCATCGCATGCTGATCAAGCAAGTCGTGACGCTGCATTTGCGGAGCCTGATCAAACGCTTGCGACGGAATCGGCAGTTGCGGCAACGGCGCCGGTTCCGCTTCGACCAGCGCCGCCGGCAGCTGACCCGGCTGGGGTTCCGGTTCAGGCTGGGCCGCAGGCTGCGGCTCCGCTTCGATTCGCGGCATAAATCGCGGCGGCTGCGACGATAGCTCCGGCGCCGGCGGCAGTTCGGGCAACGTTCGCATTTCGTGCGGTTGATCCGCTTCGTTCGGTCGGCCCGGCGCCAGCGGCAACAGTTCGACGCGAGACGCGTCGTCGGCTAACTCGGGCGCCAACTCCGGGGTCATTTCGGGCGATGGGCGAACCGCAGGGGTCGGCTCTCCGCGTCGGCTCCAACGCGAGCTTTCGACTTGCGACGGCGCCAGGCTCGGGGCGGAACCGGCGTCTCCGTTTTGCGGTCCTTGCAGCGAGAACGAAGGTTCCGGCTGATCCAAGTTGGGCGTCGGAATCTGTATCGGCGTCGGACGCTCGGCCGTCGTTTGCGGTTGTGCTTCGATCAACGGCATGTAACGGGGCGCCGGCGTTTCGATCGTCGGTGCAGCGGGTTCAAGCGTCGGCTCGGCGGCTTCGGGCAACGGCGGAAGTCCAATCATCGACGACGCGAACGGGGTCGGCAGCGGCGCTTGCAGATAAGGATTTTCGATCGTCGGCTGCTCGGAAGGAGAAATTTCGAGCGCGACGGGATGCACGTCGGCCGGCAGCTGAAAACGCCGCGGCTGAGAAAGCGAACTCTCGTGAGCGACGCTTGGCGGCGCCGGTGCGTCGGAGCAGCCGCTCAGCGCGGCCAGCGCCGCGGCGGCAAGCGCCCCCGGTCCCATCCAACTTGGGTGTCTACGATCCATCTTGATTCCGTTCAGTGGGTGCATGTGTCGGGTCGGACTCCGCCAACGCAATGACCTTGCGGTCGTTTGCATCGTCCCGTCGTATCGCGTGCATTCACTCAAACCGGGCGTATCCGAACGTCCCGACCAGACCCGGCTGACACAGGCCGAATACTCGCTACAACGCGATTGCCAAGCCCGAAACTAGAGTTCTCTGACCGAATCTTTCGCAACAACTCGTACGATTGATACCGGCGGAATAATGAAACCGAAAAATTATGCAATAAACCTTCATTCCCCCCGCTGGAACAGAAAGCGGCGCCAAGATTGACCTATAAAACTAGAGATCCAAAGCGGAAGGGCAGTACCGCTTTGCATTGCAGGACGCTTAGTTAGAAATGTCGCCCCGTTGAAGGACGTCGCTGTGAAATCCGCCGAACTGCCAAATCGAATTCTGCTTGTCGATGACGATCGGCTGATGCTTCGCCTGTTGACCGACATGCTCGAGTCCGCCGGATTCGAGATCCGATCGTCGAGCAATTGCAAGCGAACCTTGGCGTTGTTCGACGAGTTCGAGCCCGACTGCGTGTTATGCGATTGGGAATTGCCCGACGCGGCAGGGGTCGATCTGGTCCGGCATATTCGTTACGTTCAGCAAGATCGCCGCCCGTTTATCATGATGGTATCGGCGCATCGCAGCCGAAACGCTTTAGAGCTGGCCCTTTCGGCCGGGGCTAACGACTTTCTCTCGAAGCCGGTGAAAAAAGAAGAACTGCTAGCGCGGTTGGCCGAAGCGCAGCGCGTTCGCTATCTCGAGAAGCAGTTGCAAATCTTAGACGATCTGGGCCATCTGACCGTTTCGCACGGTTACTATTCGCTTTACGCCAGCTGAAACGAATATCGCCACTCGATCGTTTTCGGAAACGGCATTTGATCGACCGCCGCGTTGATCTCGACCCCTGATCCGTCGGCCGGAAATTCCGGCGCGGGATAGTGATCAAACAGCGACTGCCGCATCTGCAGTTCCAGCTTCCGACCGTCGACGCTTCCCGCGTTCCAAACCCAAGCGTAGTCGTCAAGTCGTTGGGGTTGGACGTCGCCCCCCAGCAAGTTCGCGTAGCGACTGCTGATTTGCGCCGGATGAATTTTCATCCGACAAGCGACATGAAAATCGATCCGTCGCTCTTGCGAAAAAGTTTCGACCGTTACCGACCAATGGCTTTTGCCCGCCTGACCGACGCCCAAAGCGACGGCGCCGGCGGGGCGCTGTTCGACGCTCAGTTGCTGAATCGGCGGACTGTCGGGCCACGGCTCGGCGTCGTCTCCTTCAAGCGAGACCAGACAAGGCCGAATCTCTTCGCCCGAAACGACCGAGACGACATGGCCGAATCGATCGCCGCGGCGCGGAAAGCTGACGAACAAGCCTTGCCCTTGGGCGTCGATCGCGTCGACGAATTGTATGTCGCTGTCACTAGACATGGCGAAGCGGTTATCCTTCCTGTTCCCCTTGGCCGACGCGCCATCGCAAATAGGCGTCGAGAAAACCTTGAATTTCTCCATCCATTACCGCATGAAAGCTGCCGACGTAATGGCCCGTCCGCGCGTCTTTCACCCGTTGATCCGGATGCAGAAAGTAATTGCGTATCTGCGAGCCGAAACCGACTTTCGCCTGCGTTTTGTAGCGCGCGGCTTCTTCTTCTTCCCGCTTTTCTTCTTCGATCCGCGCTAGGCGAGAACGCAGCAGTTTCCAGGCTTGCGCCCGGTTCTTATGCTGGCTCCGCTCGTTTTGGCATTGCACCACGACCCCGGTCGGCACGTGGGTCAGACGAATCGCGCTGTCGGTCTTGTTCACATGCTGACCGCCGGCGCCGCTGGCGCGATAGGTGTCGATCCGCACGTCTTCTTCGTTGATCTCGACCTCTTCGCTATCCGAAATCTCGGGCGAGACGTCGACCGCCGCAAAGCTGGTTTGGCGTTTGCCTTCCGAGTTGAAAGGGCTGATCCGCACCAGGCGATGCATGCCGGTTTCCCCTTTCAAATAGCCGTACGCCATCGCGCCCCGCACGGCGAACGTCGCGCTGTTGATGCCCGCTTCTTCGTTATCGGCGCGATCGATCAGTTCGATCGAATATTCGTGCTGAGCGGCCCATTGCGAGTACATCCGCAGCAACATCTCGGCCCAATCGTTGGCGTCGGTGCCGCCGTCGCGGGCATGAATCGAAACCAACGCGCCGCATGCGTCGTGCGCCCCGTTAAGCAGCGACTTCAGCTCAAGCAGGTCCAGCTCTTTTTCAAGTCGGGCCACTTCCGACTTCGCCTCGGCGACGAACGACTCGTCTTCGTCGGCCATTTCGAGCATCGCGTCCAAATCTTCGACCGCGCTGCGGCACGCCTCCAGCGGATCGAGAATCGATTTCAGCGATTTCAATTGACCCACCACCGTTTGGGCCGTCTCTTGATTATCCCAAAAGCCGGGAGACGACATTTTCGCTTCGGCCGCGGTCAGCGCTTCTTTTTTAGCGGCGTAGTCAAAGACTGTCCTGAAGCTGCGTTAAACGCTGACGTATCGTTTCGGCACGGTCGATCGTATCGCGGTCCATCGTGTGGTTCGCCCTACAGGACAAATAGCAAAAAGTTGTAAGAACGCCGCATTGTACCCGCCGGCGCGGCCGTCGACGAGGTCTAGCAGCCGGCGCTCAAGCGGTTTTTGCGCCCCCGATTTACAACCGAAATAACCGGCGCAAGTCGCCCAATCAGCCGCGCGTCGAAAATCGCGCCGCTTGCGCTCGAATATCGAGCCCGACCGATTCGCTCCAAGCCGAGATCAACCGCTCGAAGATCGGCCCCGGCTTGCCGCCGCCTACTTGCTTGCCGTTCCAGCGGTGGCACGGCAGCACGCACGGCGAGGTGCTGGTCAACAAGATTTCGTCGGCCTCGTCCGCTTCGGCCGGGGTCATTAAACGCTCGTGATACGCAATGCCGAGCTGACGAGCCAGATCTTCCAACGCGCCGATGCTAATGCCAGGCAGCACCAGCTCGCGCGGCGGCGCGACCAGGCCTTGATGCGGCAGATGAACGACGAAGTTGGCGGTCGTCGCTTCCATCACGTAGCCGTCCAAGTCGAGCAGCACCGCCCGAGCGTCGGCTTCGATCCGGCGGGCTTCGACGTCGGCCAGATAATAGTGCACTCGCGAACGAACCTTCAACTGACGCGGCCAACAGGCGATCGGCGTTTGCCGGGTCGCCGGCACGACCAGCGCTTGCCCGGTTTCAAACTTCGCGACGAAACTGCCGAACGGGATCGGCCGCGTATGCACGCAAACCAACGGCGAGCGGCCAGGCCGATCGACGCCGCCCGGCGTAATCAAGATCGTCACGCCCAGGTCGTCGCCCGGCGCCAACAGCCGATGATTGTGCGCTACGATCTCGTGAATCACGCTTGTCAGTTGGGCGTCGTCAAACGGGATCTCTAAACCGATGATCGCCAGGCTGTCGCGCAGGCGGGCCAGATGTTGTTCGAGCCGAAAGACCTGACCGCCGAAGGTGCGCAGTTGTTCGACGATGGTCGCTCCCATCACGAAACCGACGTCGTCGAGCGGGATCGAAATTTCATCGAGCGGGAGCCATTGGCCCGATTTAAAAGCGATGGGGCGCGTCATGCTGCAGTCTGGGGTTGCGATGTCAAAAGCTATCGCAACTCTAACGATTTCGCGAAAAAAGTGGAGGCCCCGTACCGATAGATTTTTGACTCGGCCGACTCGATCGTCGGCGGAAGCGACCCCCGATCGAGCGAGCGTCTTCGCGACTAGCCAACCTTAAAAACGACCGTCGACCGCTTGCCATGCGATCGCCATCATCATGCCGGCGGCCGCCAGCAAAAAGATCCACTTGACCGCTTCTCGCGTTCTTTGCACCCGGGTTCTGGCGTACATCGTTCTCCTCGTAGGTTGAAGATGTCGATGATTTTCTCGTCTGCCGATCAGAAATCAGGCTCTACCCCCAAGTATAGAAAATTCGCCGCCCGGCAGGCTAGCGAATTTTGCCGCGATTTGCTCGCAAGACCGGAATAACCCGACGGTCGCGGCGCGTCATAACCGGCGACCCAACGCCCCGCGAAGCGAAACCATGCCGTGGGGTGGGGAAAAATGCTAGGGTTGAAATAGCCGAAACACGAGATCGAGCAGCAAGCGAGGACGCCGAAAGCATGTGGGTATTCGACACTTTATTGGAATCGTTCGACGGCCGGCGTCATGTCCGCAGCGGAAGGATTGAAGTCAACACCCAATACTCCCCGCAGCGCAACCCCGTCTTGGTGACGCTCAAAGTCATCGCCTCGCTGCTACTCTTGGCTGGCGGCGCCTACGGCTTGTTGCAGATCGAGCAATTGCCCAAAAGCGGGCTCTCGCGATTTGCGATCGTCGCCGGGGTCGAACTGATCTACGTCGCAATCGCCTTCTTCATCGTTCCGCGCCCCAACGATGACGACGTCGGCTTTTTGGGCGGTTTGATCAACGACCCGTTTCGATATTCCGACAACTACAATCGTTCGCTGCGATCGTGGTACCTGCTGCTGGGGCCAGGCCGATTTATCAGCGCTTCGTTGCTCGATTTCGCCGCGCTGCTAGGCGTGATGAAACCCGACGCGGAAGAGGAAGCGATCTCTTCTCAAGCGTCAGGCGACGCTCAAGCCGCCGTCTCCGGCAGCAGCGTCACCAGCGCCGTGCGGACCGATCTCGAACTGCCTGCCGATCAAGCGCAGACGCCCGAGGTCGCAAACGTCCAACTGGCGTATCGCGGCGATTTCGACTAGCTGGGCGAACAGACGTT
>JBITAD010000484.1:0-9573 GCA_044439945.1 Blastopirellula sp. JB062 | reverse complement strand
AGCGGGCGAAGTCTTCCGATGGCGACAGCCGGCCAAACCGCCGCTAATGAGGCGAGTGCGACGACCAGCAGCAGCCCGAGCGAAATTGCCGGCCAAGGAATTTGCAGCGCGGGATGTAACCCGCCGAAGAAACTGACGTACTGCGAGATTCCGCTTCCGCACCAACCGGCCATTACGCCGAAGCCAAGGCTAAGCAGACATGCCGCAATGCCGATCATGGCGCCTTCGGCGATGATTGCTCGAATAATGGCCGATTGCGTGATGCCGATCGAGCGGAGGACGCCCACTTCCCATTGCCGTGCGCGGACGGAGGCAAGCAGTACGTTCAAGACGCCGAAACTCGCTATGACCACGGCGACAATCGGCAATTGACTGATGGCCCACAGCCAACTTGCCGCGTTGTTGCGCGTCGTTTGGCGAATAGTTTCGACCGGCATGATGCGTACTTTTTCGTCTTCTTTCGCCTGATCGCCGTCTGAAGCTATCGAATCGACGACCGCTTGAGCCGCGGCGGCAATTTGCTCGGGCTCCGGAGAACTTGACGCGAAATTAAGCCAAACATGCGTCGCCGTCGAGAGTTCAAAATCGCGAGCGACCGTTTCATAGCCGGCGAAGACAAGCGCGGCGGCGCGATGCGTGCGCGAGCGAAACCCTGTTAACTTGGTTTGCCAGTGCCAGCCGGGCAGACGTACGGCGCCGGCAATCGCGTAGCGGACCGACTGCCCCGCTTTTTCTGGCGGCGCGAGCTCAAAGCTGTCGCCGACATTCAAGCCGCTTTCAGTCAAAAAATGGTCGGGCACGATGCAAGCTCGGCCGTTTTGCATTTGACGAATCGCATCTTCCGGACTTCCCGCTACCCATTCTAGCGAAAAGAGCGGATTCTCGGCCCCAAATGCGGCGGCAGGGTCGATGCCGACGATCACGAGATTGTCTTGCCGGACGACTGACGGATTTTCGGCGCTGCCGGTCAAATCTTCGACAAGTCGGGGCTGTTCGACCACGATTGGCAGACATTGGTCGGAGTCGACGCCGGAGATTTTCGCGATTTGCGGTACCTTCTCTAGCGGCAGCCCGCCGGCAGGAAAAGATAGAATTGCGTCCGGCGCCCAAGGCCCGACCACGAACCCTTCAAGCATGGTGTAACCCCAGACTTGAACGGCGATAAACAAACCCATACCGACCGCCATTCCAATGGCGGCGCCGACAGTGCGCCACAAATGGCTGGTGATTTGACTGGCCAACAGCTTCGGATCGATTGCTAACAGTCGCGCAAGCGGCGGGCCGAACAACCGATCGACCGCGACGACGACGACCGGAGAGATCATCACAAATCCAATCGCCATGCAGACGAAGCCCAGGCTAAAGTAGGCGAGAACTTGCGATTCGGCGCCTGGCGGAAAGACGAACGTCAGCAGCGGATTGACGGCGAGCAGCATGGCGCCTGTTAATGTCAACGCCGTGGGAGGCGCCGACGAACTCGTTTGCGAGGCCGGCGCCATCGCATCGACAGGTCGCACGCGCGTCGCTCGCCAGGCGGGTATCGCGGCGGCTAACAGTGCGCCGCCATAGGTCGCTACGGCGGCCAATGTGACGCTATTCGCGCCGATCAACGCTCCATGCCGCAACACGTCGGCGTATGCGGTCGCAATCACGCTTAAGATCAGCCAACTGACGACCCAACCGCCCGCAAAACCGATCGACGCCAGCAGCAAGCCTTCGGCGAAGATTAACAGTGCGATTTGCGTTCGGGTCAGCACGACCGCACGGAGAACGGCGAACTGGCGCACTCGTTCGGTCACTCCCATATTCACCGTGCAAAATATGACCAGCAGCGCAACTAGCATCGCAATTCCCGTTCCGGCGTACGATTGCATACGCAGGTTATCAGCCGCCGAGCTTTCGTCGAGCGCTTCTTCAATTTCGTAGGCTTGCTGAAACTGCACAGGCACGTCTAACCGGCTTAACTTGGGCGCCCAGCCGAATCGAAATTGGTTGACGTCGGCCGAGGGCGCCATAGAGATCGCTAGAAAACTGATCTGGGCAGGCTCGCCGAAGATTTGCTCGCCCAAACTTTTCGAGATAAATAAATCGCCGCTGCTAGGCGTCCGCATGTTCGGTATCGCGTACGAACCGAGCCCCAACGAAGGAGCTTGCAATAAACCGACGACCTGTAATTGCCAGGTTTGGTCGCCGTAGGTGACGCTGACGACGTCATCCTTAGCCAGTTTCAGTCGCGCGGCCGTATCGCTGCGCAAGACCGCTTCGAGCGCTGCCGGTTGTGCGACGTTAAACCAGCGCCCGTCAACTTCAAACGGCGGCCTTTGCGAATCGGTGCATAACGTCATGTATTCGGAACGTAGGTTCGGCGGCCCTTCTTCGACGCGGTTTGTTAAATCGAGCGGCTGCGCGTTTCCTTTGACGATCGCGCTACGCAGCCACATCGGGTCTGCGGCGGCGACCGCCGGATCAGCCCGCATCGCGTCGACCGCCGCTTGAGGGACGAAGGTCGGCTCGTTCGTCGCGATTGGCGCAATCGAAAGTTCGTATCGACCTAACGCCACGTTCGCCCAACGATCAAACGACTGTAGCAACGCGTCGTAGCCGGCAGTCGCCCAGATCACCATGCAAGCCGAGGCCGCCGTGGCCAGCGAAGTTAGAATGACGCGGGAAGGATGCTCGCACAAAAAGGCGATCGCCAACTTCGCAACTTTTCTCATCGGTTCGCTCCGGCAGCCGGCGATAGCGCTCTTTGATAGCTTGTCGCCAACTCTTGGGCGTCGCGATTTCCGGAAGGTGAAAACTCGCTCAGGTTCATGCCATCTTGAAGCACCAGCACGCGATCGGCCCACATCGCAACATGCGGTTCGTGCGTGACGGTCACGATCGTGCGATTTTGCTCATCGCATAATTCGCGAAGCAAGCGGCAGATTTCTTGTCCGGAGACTGAATCGAGGCTGCCAGTCGGTTCGTCGGCCAAGACGACAGCCGGATCGCAAATTAACGCGCGAGCGATCGCAATACGTTGTTGTTCGCCGCCTGAAAGTGCGGCCGGTTTGTGCGTACGGCGCTCGGTCAGTCCTAGTCGATCGAAAAGCGCGTCGGTTTTCGCGGCGAGTTCGGGTCCGTCAATCGCCGGCAAGCGAATATTGTCTTCCGCCGATAAACTAGGAATTAAATTAAACGCCTGGAAAACGAGCCCGATATGTCGGCGGCGGAATCGAGTGAGTTGCGAATCGGAAAGCGTCGCTAAATTGCGTCCGTCAACCAACACTTCGCCGGCGTCGACGTCGGTCAACCCGGCCATCGCGTGCAGCAGCGTACTTTTACCCGATCCCGAAGCCCCCATGATCGCAATGAACTGCCCCGGCTGAATCGTCAAATTGACGCCGCGCAACGCTTCGATCACGTTGGCGCCTTGACGATAGCGTTTTACGACGTTTTTTACTTCCAGCGGTAATTCCGTATTCATACTTTCGCCGAACGAAAGAGGGTGTGAACGCAGCGAAAACAGGGCGACATTCGACTAGGTCGCGGCCCGGCCTGCTTGCAACAGGGTTAGCGGTTCGGTTCGGCCAGTCGAGATGGCAGGCCACATCGCCGCAATCGTACAAAGGACAAATGTCAATGCGTAACCGAACCATATTGAACTCCAAGGAATTATCAAGGAGGTCGTTACCCCTTCAAACCATGCGTTGCTAACGTAACGTACCAGTCCCAAACAGGTCCAGCCGACGAGAACGCCGAACGCCAAACTTAACAAGCTGGCGACGGCGCCGATAAGCAACGCCTCGGAAAGGACCAAACGGCTCAGTCCGAACCGTTTCAGGCCGACCGCTCGCAAGACGCCGAACTCCCATTGCCGTGCGCGGACCGACGCCGCAATCGTATTGACGATGCCGAGCGAGACGACCATCAACGAAATTAAGGGGAGCCAACCCATCGCGTGGATGGCGGCGCCGGCTCGCGTCCGCATCCGAGTGCGAACCTCGTGAAGTGACGAAACTTGAAGCGGACCTTGGCCGCGTCTTCCGCGAGTGCGGTCGCGTGCTTCCGATTTCGCCAATTGAGGCGTTGCGACCAGCGGTTGAAGTCGCTCTTCCAGTTCCTTCGAAGTGACGCCGGCATCGGCGTTGAACCAAAAGTATTCGCGATCTGGCAAGTCGAAATCGTCGCGTACCTGCCGCTCTGGCGCAAACGCCAATCCGGCGGTACGAACCGAATTCCGACGCATGCCGGTCGTTTTGGTGATCCAGTTTGAGCCTGGCATCGCGACCATGCCGACAATTTCGTACTCGACCGGATCCTCCGCCCGCTTCGGCGGGACAAAACTGATTTTGTCTCCCACGTTTAGTCCGGCGAATTTCTGAAACGTATCAGGCACAATGCAATAGCGACCTTGTTTCAATTTTTCGATCGCGTCGGCACGGTCTCCTTGAACGAAGTCGAACGAAAATAACGGCGAGTCGCCCCCCAACCCTGCATCAGCGTCGAGCCCGACCAGGCAGACATTGTCTTGGCGTACGGCCGAATCTAACTGACGACTTTTTAAAGGATCGCCGACCAGTTTGGTTTGTTCGATCGCGACAGATAAAAATTGATCCGGAGCGACGCCCAAGGTTTTGCGAACGGATTGCACTTGATCGGCCGCTAGTCCAGGTTCAAATTTGACGATCATGTCAGGCGTCCAGCGCCCTGGCAAAAAGCCGCTCAACATCGACCACCCCCAAACCTGCGTCGCCGTATAAAGCCCCAGACCCAGCATCAACGAAGCGGCGATTCCCGCGCTGCGCCACATGTTGGCGCTAAGTTGCGTCTGCACCAAATTGTTTTGCAGTCGCATGACGAAGGCGACCAACGGACCGAACGCTTTTTCGACAAGTAAGACGAATAGCGGCGCTAACAAGATAAAGCCCAGGATCGTCGCTGGCGCCCCCACGCAAAGAATCAACGCAAATCGAAACGCTTCGGGCAAGCCCGGCAGATAAACCAGCGCCGGGTTCAAGCCGATCAACGCAACGCTGATCAAGCCGACGGCGCCAAGCGAGCGAAAGCCGCTGGGCGCGGCTTGAAGCGGCGCCATCGCCTCGAGCGGACTGATGCGAGTCGCTTTCCAAATCGGATAGATCGCAGCCAACATCGCGCCAAACAGCGAACAGCCAGCGGTCAACAAAACGCTAACACCTCCGAGGCGGAACCCATCAGGGAACAGTTGCGGAGTTGCATTGGCCAATAGTTGCAGCAAAATCCAACCGCCCAGCAGGCCGCCTAACCAGCCGAACAAGGCGAACGCCAACGCTTCGGTCATAACGAGCGACGCCACTTGCGCGCGGCGTAATCCGACGGCTCGCAAGATCGCTAACTGACGCGCTCGCTCGTTGACGCCGATGCTAAGCGTCGTGAAGATGATGAAAGCGGAAGCGAGGACTGAAAGGGCCGTCACGAAATAGGCTTGTTTACGGGCCCCTTCCGCCTCGAACCCGCCGGCTAGTTTCGCTTGAATATCATCGGGACGCAATAGCTTGGCGTTGTCTGTAACGGCGGCGACTTGCCGCTCTAGATATTCCAGCGACGCGCCCCCGGCTAGTCGAATTTCAAGCAGATTAATAGCAGGCGTCGCGTTCGTTAGATCCTTGACGGCGCTCATCGAGACGTACGCCGCCAGCGAGGCGGGGCCGCGATTCATGCCGCCTGGGGCGCCCCCTTTGGTGCGCATCATGGCGAATTCGACGTCGTCAACTTGCTCGATGACGCCGACGACCGTAAAAGGATTCGAGGCGCGTTGTTTGTTATAGATTTCAATCGAGTCTCCGACGCGAATCATCAACGCATCGGCGACGCCGCTGCTGACGACCGCCTCGTCGTCGGCGGCTTCGTTTAGCCAACGACCGTCGCGGAGGGGATATCGAGCTTCTTCCGCCGAAGTGCCGACGATGGTCGGTCCCATCGGCCCCATGCGTCCGCGCGGCTTTTCGCCAGCCGGCGGCGGACCGACTCGGCGGATTGACATGCGAAATTGCGCGACCGGATTGGCGGCGATGATTTTCGGATCGGTTGCGAGCGAGGCGAGCAACTCGGGCGAGAGTTCGTCGTCGAGTTCTTGCGGAATGACGAACGTTTCGTAACTGCCGACGAAATCGGCAGTCTGCTCGTCAAACTTTGAAGCGATTTGTTCGTAGGCCGATACGACCCACAAGACGACGCCGATCGCCGCGATCATCGCCGTCAGCGTTAAGGCCAGACGAACCTTTTGTTGGCGTGCATGCGCCCAAAACAGACGGAGCGTTAAACTCATGTTGCGTTCGCTAGGGTAGTGCCGGAGACGATGTCTTGATATCGGCCGGCAAGTTCGTGCGGATCTTGGTTTTCGCCCGCCGTCCACTCGGTGCAAATCGCGCCATCTTTCATGACGACGATCCGTCCCGCCCACGCGGCGACCGCAGGTTCGTGCGTGACGACCACAATTGTGCGGCCTTCGTTTTCGTTCAATTCTTTCAGAAGTTCGCAAAGTGCGCGGCCATTGACTGAATCGAGACTGCCAGTCGGTTCGTCGGCTAGTACGATTGCCGGGTCGGTAATTAACGCCCGAGCGATGGCGACTCGCTGCTGTTCGCCGCCGCTCATCGCATCAGGACGATGCGTAATGCGCGGAGCTAATCCCAGTTTTTCTAATAGCCTGGCCGCCTTTTCGCGCGTTTCGGCTTGTGCTGCATTGCCGCCGGCCATCAGCGGCAGCATCACGTTTTCGATCGCGGTCAGCGCCGGGATTAAGTTAAATTGTTGAAAGACGAGCCCGATGCGTCGGCGGCGGAAATTGGTCAGCTTCGCGTCGGAGAACGACGACAACCGTTCTCCTTCGATCAGCACTTCGCCGGAGTCCGGCGCGGTCAAGCCTGCCATTACATGCAGCAAGGTGCTTTTGCCCGAACCGCTGGCCCCCATGATCGCCGTAAATTCGCCCTGCGGCACTTCCAGCGTCACGCCGTTGAGCGCTGTGACGACGTTGGTTCCTTGGCGGAAGGTTTTGATAAGCTCGCGCGTGCGGAGCGGAACGCTTGCCGACGTGGCGTCGGCCGAGGCGCCCTGCCCTGCCGCTGATTCGACGTTTTCGGTCATGATCGTCCGTCTAGATAATAGGAATATCGCCGACCTTTTCTCGCGTTGAAAAGGATTTCGGCGATGTTGGAGATGTGCTCTGGTTTTACGGCCAGACAATGACTTCTTGTCCGTCGCGGGTATGCATCGCCATTACCATATCGACATCGGTCGTTTCAGGCAAAAATCGGACGCTGCCGTCGCATAGTCCGACGTTGGCGCCGCCGGGATGAAAACTGTAGATCCCCTGCTCGTTTGCGCAGTTAATAACGCAGCTATAAAACGTTTCGGAGCCGGCCGTATCGACCTGCTCTTGCGTTCCGTCAGGCGAATAGGTGTAAAGACGCAGCGCCTGCGGCCCGGCCCAGCAAGCCCAGCCTTGTTGCGCCGTGAACTGCCCAGCTTGGGCTTTGCGCTTGTGATACAACTGCGGACGCGCTGCGATCTCTCCTACAAGTACCGTGTTAGAGAGGCCGTCCGTAAAATTCGCCAGTTTATTCGCCTTGTTCGAATCAAAGCCGGCGCTGGCTTTATGCCCTTGCGAGTTTCTGATCGTTTGCAAGCGGACGTAATAATCGCCCGGGGCGCCTGTCGCATCGGCGATAATTTGCATATCGGTCGGTCCGTAACCCAGCGGAACTTTTCGCTCGGAGTTCGGCGTCGAGGGACAAACGAATATTGGAATGAAGGTGTTAATCGCTTCTCGGTTATCCGTCGCGAAAAAAGGTTGATTATGATCGTACAGGTCGTTGACGTTGCCTTGTTCGATGTAAGGCAATATCGCGGTCGGCCATCCAGAGTGGACCGTATTGGGTACGGAGGAGCCGTCGGGTAAGGTCGCTGGCCCTGTGATTCGAGCTTGCGGAAAGCCTTTGTTCACGTCGGCATAGTTATGGAATGAAAGTCCGACCTGTTTCAGGTTGTTCGAGCATTGCATTCGCCGAGCCGCTTCGCGCGCTTGTTGCACGGCCGGCAACAATAGGGCGATCAACGCACCAATAATGGCGATCACCACCAACAATTCGACCAAGGTAAATCCGCCTGTCTTCGCCCGCATCACTGTTCCTCCTTCGATCGCCATCGGCCATTCAGCACAATGGCTTTCCGATACCGCGTTTCGGCTAAATTTGAAGGAAGCTTAATAAGCAAAGCATGTGCCACGGGAAGACAATTATCCCGATTGCGGGCAAGGAAGGGGTTTAGCGGGGTTCATTATCGCATCATTGTCGATCGAAGCGACATTGTTGTCGAAATCTGCGACATTGCTCGCAATCTACACGTCTGGAAACCGCCAGAGATTTCAAACGCTTATTCTGGGGAGAGATCGTCCAAACAATTGTATGTTCTTTGAAAGTCAAGAATAATTAAAATAGTCACAAAAAGCGCGAACAATACGATGTATTTAATGTCTTAAAAAGTACAACTGTTTGTCAGGTTTGAGGGTTGAGAAGTTACCGCTACCCTGGTTGCGACGAAGCGACGATGAAGCGTGCAAGCTTTATGACGTAAAGTTACGGAAATTTGACGCCCGGACGGGCCGCACGCGGTTCGTCGGCCTGGCGATCTAGGTCCGAGTAGCGATTCGATTGAATCGAAGAGGAGAGAGGCAATTGGGGAAGATAACGATCTTGCGTACGACGGCGTCGCCAGTCTGCGACGATTAATAGGATCATCCGCGACAGAGATCGCGGAGTCGTCTCTTTTTCTCGTTTTTTCCCGCTTGATATGTCGAAAAAAACAACGGGCGCCCCCATCAACAGGAGTAAATGCGTGACTAACCAGCCCGAAAGACCCGCGAGCCTGATGTGGATGTGCGTGCTTGCGATCGCCGTCGGCACGATCGGCGGTTTGGGCGCATGGCTGTTTCGTCTGTTGATCGGAGTGCTGCATAACGCATTTTTTCTGGGCGAGTTGAACTTTGTTTACGATGCGAACGCGCACACCGAGTCGAACCCTTGGGGGCCCGGCGTCATTTTGGTCCCAGTGATCGGCGCCGTTTGCGTCGCCTGGTTGGTCAAGACTTTCGCCCCCGAGGCGAAGGGACACGGCGTACCGGAGGTGATCGATGCGATTCATTACAAACAAGGGATCATTCGGCCGATCGTCGCGGTGATCAAGTCGCTGGCTTCGGCCATTTGTATCGGCAGCGGCGGATCGGTCGGTCGCGAAGGGCCGATCATTCAAATCGGCAGCGCTTTCGGCTCGACATTGGGGCAAGCGGTCGGGGTTCCGGCCCGACAACAAATTACGCTTGTAGCCGCTGGCGCGGCGGCCGGAATTGCGGCGACGTTTAACGCTCCGTTAGGAGGAGTCGTTTTTGCGATAGAACTGCTCTTGGTATCGATCAACGTTCGCACCTTGCTGCCGGTGGCGTTAGCGACGGTGACCGCGACCTATCTTGGGCGAGCGTTGTTAGGCGTTTATCCGGCGTTTCATTTCGCCGCCTTAGAGGTCGACCGGTTTGAACTTGGTTCTCCTTGG
>JBITAD010000483.1:0-9613 GCA_044439945.1 Blastopirellula sp. JB062 | reverse complement strand
CGTCGCTGACCGCGGTCAGCGCTTGGGCTTTCTTGCCATATCGGCAGATGTTGACGATTTGCGGACCGTCGACCCAAATCGACGATTCGCCCCACATTTTTTCGACGTCGTCTCGCTTGTTAATGACGACGAGCTTCCACGACGTCAAATCATCGCCGTCGCTAATGGCGACGCCGGCCGGATCGCCTGGGCGAATGCACAGGCCGGGCATGATCCAATTGCCGTCGTCCATTTTGACAGGCGGAGTCATCGGCCAAAATCCGCCTTTGACGACGACGCCTTGCGGTTTCCACCGGCCGGTCGATTCGTCAAGAAGATAGGCGCGGGTATGCACGTCTTTCAGCTTGCCGAAATAGGCGCCATGGAACGCCCAGAGTTGATCGCCGGTCGAATGAAATACGCCATGGCTGACGGCCAGATCGTCTTGATCGCCGACGTCGATCGTCCTGACGTCGCTCCACGTTTCGCCGCCGTCGTCGCTAACCCGATAGCGGGCTTCTTCCGAAGCGGTGTTTTCGGCGCCTCGGTTGTGGCCGAACGATGCGTAGAGCCGATCTCGATGCCAGGCGAGCGCGACCCCGTGCAAAAAGCGATAGCCGTCTTGCTTGAACTCATAAGGCTTGATCACGCGAAACTCGACGTCTTTCAAGACGGGCAATTTCGCGGCGGGCGGAACTTGGCGATCCGAGCGCCAAAGGTCGTGTGGGTCGGGTTGGGCGGCGACCTGATCGGCTCGGGCCGCGGATAATAGCGTGCCGCCGATCAGGGCGAATAGGAAAAGGGGAGTAAAGCGATGATACATGACGGATGCCTTTGCGAGGGCTGTGGCGAAGGAATAGGGATTAGCGCGTAACGCATAACTCGGCGTCGGCCAGAATGACTTCGGCAGCGATTAAAGCGTTGCGAATCGGGTCTTTTTGAGCAGCCGAAGTGACCGGCATCGGCGGTCGCGGAACGCCGCCGGCGCGTCCTTGCAGTTCCATGCAATAGCGGATATTCGCCGGCAAATTATGGTCGAAGATCGCGTTCCAAACCGGCAAGATTTTGTCGTGCAGTTCTCTGCCGCGCTGATGGTCGCCTGCTTGAACGGCGTTCCATTGCTGAACGCATAAGCCAGGCACGGCCGTCAACGTGGCGGCGATCGCGCCGACCGCGCCCAAAGCATACGAGGGATAAAGAAGTGCGTCGACGGCGCTCATAACTCGGGCGCGGTCGCCGACCATCAGCAACAAATCGGCCAACAGCTTGAGATCGCCGGCGCTTTGTTTGACTCCGATCACACCGTCGACCTGGTCGATGATCCGGGTGAGCAATTGCGGCGACAGATAAGCCCATGGAACGACGTTATAAATGATGAGCGGCAAGTCGGTCGCCGCGGTAATGTCGGCGAAGTATTGGGTCATTGCGTCGTCATCGGGACGAAAGACGTAGTGGACCGGCGTGACTTGCAGCGCGGCGACGTTCAAATCGCGGACGGCTCGACCTCGCTCGATTACCGCCGCCGTACTATCGGCGATGATGCCGGTAATCACCGGCACGCGACCGGCGGCTTCTTCGCAGACGACCGCCGTGATGAGCCGGGTCTCGTCGGTCGATAACGTTTGGCCTTCGCCGGTGCTGCCGCAGACGGCTAAGCCATGAACTTGCGCCGTTTCGATCAAGTAGCGCGTTTCGGCTCGCAACGCTTCCTCGTCAATCGAGCCGTCGGTGCGAAACGGCGTGACCATCGGCGGCACAATGCCAGTAATATTTTGGTGCATCTTCAATTTGATCCTAGCGGTGGAGGAAAGGTGGTGGTGAGCAAAGTTGCGGACGCGTCGGACCGTTTTTATCGCGAAGGCGATCAAGCGGATTAAGTCGCTCCGTCGCGCGGTACCGTAAACGAATGCCGACTATCTTCAGCCGGCAGATCGACCGTCGTGTGGAACGGCGAAAATAGGGAGTTGTCGACGTCGGGACTGGCCGGCTTTGATCCGTCGGTCGCGATGATGGTGACTTTAAATTTGCCGCCGACATGCCCGGCGTCGGGACGCGTGCGAAATTCGCCGTTTTGAATGTCGGCGACCGCCGCTGGGCCTGCATTGCCTTGCGAAGTGTCAGGCTCGAGCAAGATGCGGCCGAACGGAATTGGCTCGCCGTCGTATTCGGCCTCGCCCGATAGCGCGTATCGCGGCGGCCCGTCTGGCGCGGTCGAGCAGCCGACGGCGGCGGCGATCATCGCGACAAGCAGCAGGCGAAACGAGGTGATCATGCGCATTCGATTCATGATTCGCCTCCGCCGATGGGGAATCCGTCGCCGCGAGTCGCCATTTGGCGATAGATCAACAGGTCCATCGTTTCGGTCGCGAAATGGACGGATGCGTCGCCGCGAATGAACTGCGCTCCTCCGGCATGCCAACTGCCGAACGCGCGTGTGTGGGTGCCGACCACGGGGCCGATGCCGGCCGGATGATCGGTGTAGGGACCGTTGCCGGGGTTGTAGTCGACCAGCGGATTGTTGATGGGGTCGACCGCCGCAGCGACGACGTTCACATGGCTGGAAGCGCCTGCGTTGCGAACGGTTGAAGCCCAGGTGAAATAAGTTCCGTACGGCGTGTTTTGGCCGACGGCGAACCACCACCGCGATTCGCCTATCATGTAAGTGTTGGTCGTGCCGTCGGTCACGTCGCGTAAGCCGATTTTCGAGTTCATAAACAGCATGCCGTTGTCAAAGAACAACCGTTGGTTGCTGGCCGATCCGGTCGTGCAAAGCGCGTCGGCGACCTCGCCGCCTCCTTGAACGCCGCGATAGTTCGTGTTGGGTTCGTCGGTCGCCGCGTTCGGATCGGACGGACACTGATACGCGGAATTCGGCACGATTTGCAGCGCTTCGTTGGTGCTGGTTCCTTCGTTGGCGATTCCGGCGAAGGTCCCTTCAAAATCAAACTGGTCATAGCGAGCCGTCTGTTCGAGAAAGGGCAGGATCACGACGGTCCAAGGAGCGCCGCGACGAGCCGAAGTCGGGGGCGGGCATTGATTCGGTTCGATGATCGTTCCGAAGGGAAAGGTCAAATGCGTATCGTGATAGTTGTGCAGCGCCAGGCCGATCTGCTTCATCCGGTTTTTGCAGTCCAGCCGACGCGCCGCTTCTCGCGCTTGTTGCACGGCCGGCAGCAGCAAAGCGATCAAGACGCCGATAATGGCGATCACGACCAACAGTTCGACCAGCGTAAATCCGCGCCTCGATGGGGGTGACATGAGAGGAATCCTTAAGGAAAAGAAAAGAATTGTAATTGGCGCAAGCTTTCCTCTATGCTGACCCATGCCGTTGCCGAAAACAACGTCGCATTCGCATGGATCAATGTGCGAATTCGCCTAGCCGTCTCATCTGCGAGATTAATCAGCTATGTCCTTTCGACGCACTCAAGTCAGTAATTCGTCACAGGTTACGCCTATGCGATCCGTAACTGACTTGCGCGCGACGATCGAAGGGTTTGCGGCGCGTTATGCGGCGCTGCGCGTGCAAGAGGGCGCCAGCGTGCAGCCGTTGCTCGACCGGTTGCGACGGATGGAAATTGCGTCTCAAGCGGATGATTACCATCAATTTGCCGAGTGCGATCAGGCCTTTCACCATTCGATTGTGGAGTTGGCCGAGGCCCCAGCGCTGGAGCAAGCTTGGCGAAGCGCGTTTGAGGCGCAACATCCCTTTCGACTGGAGACGCTGCAACGTTGTTGGCCGGACCTTTCGATGTTATACGACTCGCATTGTCCGCTAGTCGAAGCGATTGCGAGCGGCAACGCGCAGGAAGCTGAAGAAGCGTCGATCGCCCATTTAGATGCGATCTGGTTTCGTCTGGCCGTCGTCTCCGACGATCCCTCGTTGCCCCGCGATCCGTTGTCGCGGGCATGCGCGTATTTGGCGTTTCACTATAGCGAGCCGGTCCGTTTGACCGTGGTAGCCAGCGAGATCGCCGGCTGCGCGGCAGGACATTTGGCGAGACTTTTTCGCGAAAAGCTGGATCTGAGTTTCAGCGAATATCTGATCGAGCTGCGCATGCAGAAAGGGGCGCAGTTACTGCAAAATACCAGCGACGTCATTCAAGACGTCGCCCGGCGCGTCGGCTATCAAGATCCGTCTCGGTTTAGCTTGCACTTTCGCCGCCGTTTCGGTCAAACCCCAGGCACGTATCGCGAAAAGTATAAGTTCAATCAGCCGGCCGCTCGGCAGTCGGCGACTCGCTAGTCGAGAAGCGAGAAATCGTGCGGCATCGGGTTAGGCGTCTTGCTCAAAATTGGGCGGTTCGCCACACTGATCGGCTGGATTGTGCTTTCCATTTTTTGCTAAAAGGCGGCGCCATGTTGTGGCCTATTTTGTGGATGTCGGTCGGCATGATCGGGCTGGTGATCGGCGGAGAGCTGCTGGTTCGCGGGGCGGCCAAGCTTGCGGCGCTGGCCGGCGTTTCGCCGCTGGTGGTGGGGCTGACCGTGGTCGCCTTTGGAACCAGCGCGCCGGAACTTGCCGTCTCTCTGAGCGCCAGCTTGCAAGGCAATGCCGATATCGGAGTTGGCAACGTCGTCGGCAGCAATATCTTTAACGTGTTGGCGGTGTTGGGCTTGTCGGCGGCGGTCGCTCCGCTGATCGTATCGAGCCAACTGATTCGGCTCGACGTGCCGCTGATGGTCGCCATATCGTGCTTAACGCTCGTCTTGGGGTGGGACGGAGAAATTAGTCAACTTGACGGCGGCCTCTTGTTCGCCATTTTGGTCGTTTATCTCTTCTGGCTGGTTCGCCAAAGTCGACGCGAACAGCAAGCGGTAAAAGATGAGTTTTCGGCCGAGTATGGAACGGCTGAAAAAATGAGTCTTGGTACGTTGCTGGTGCAGTTGGGGCTAATCGTCGCCGGTCTGGTCGCGTTGACCTTGGGGGCGGAACGATTGGTTGCCGGCGCCAGCGAAATTGCTCGCTATTTTGGGATGAGCGAGCTGTTGATCGGACTGACCATCGTTGCGGTCGGCACATCGCTGCCCGAGGCGGCGGCTTCGGTAACGGCCAGCATTCGCGGCGAGCGCGATATTGCGGTCGGCAATATCGTCGGCAGCAACATCTTTAACATTTGTTGCGTGCTTGGGTTGTCGGCGCTAGCGCCGCCTAGCGGCATTCCCGTCTCTGACGAAGCGTTGCGATTTGATATTCCAGTCATGATCGCCGTGGCGATCGCCTGCCTGCCGATCTTTTTTACGGGCTACGCGATCGCTCGCTGGGAAGGTTGGTTGTTTGTCGGCTATTATTTCGCGTACGCCGGGTATTTGATTCTGGCGGCGGTCGACTCGGAGTGGACGCATCCGTTCGGCGTCTTGATGCTCGGCTTCGTCTTGCCGCTGACGGCGATCACCTTGTTGGTCACGACGGTTCGCGCTTGGCGAACGTCTCCTGAAAAGCCGAGCGAATCAAGCGAATGAGGCGGAAAACTCGGCTTGCACGGCGACGAACGCTTCGTCTGAGATGACCGGAGTCAAATCGGACGCCGAGGGAGCTGCCGGCAATTCGATCCAGCTTTTGCAGCCGGCGATCTCAGGCGTCTCGATATAGAGTTGGAGATGCGGAACGGCGAAGATGCGAACCAGAAAAACAAAGAGCCCCGGCTCGCGATAATGAAATCGGGTGCGGGCAGTATCGGCGGCCAAGATATGCATCTCGGCTAGTGGCGCGAGTTGCGACTCTTGCGTGAGGTAACGTACCTCTTGGACCTTCGCCAGCAAGTCGACGGCGAAGCGGTTGCCGCCGGCATGTTTCTCGCGCCGTTGGGCCAACAAGTTTTGTCCGTCTGAGGTCAGTTGGTCCGGCGATTGATGAAAACGGGTCGGCCAAAACCAAAATTGATCATGCTCGGGGCGGAACTGATCGTCTTGCTCGCTGACGCCCCCTTTGCGAAGGAGCAGATGTTGTCGGCCGGCGCGCAGCGCGTCGCAGACGACGTCCCATTCTTTTAAGGCGTACGCCAAGTTCGCATCGTTCATCGCAGTCGTTTCCGAGTGTTAGGGGTTAGATCGCCAGTTGACGCTTTGCCAATCGACCCAATTCGCTGATCGCTTCTTGCAACGTATCGGTCCACTGAATGCCGCAGTTGAGACGCAAGTAATTGCGAAAGCGTTCGCCGGGCGAAAATAAAACGCCGGGGGCGACGCTAATGTTTCGCTCCGCCGCTTCTTCAAACAGTTGTACGCTATCAAAGCCGCGAGGAAGTTCGAGCCAGAGAACTTGGCCGCCTCGCGGCGCGGTGGCCCGCGTCTCTTCCGGAAAATGCTGATGCACGTAATAGGCCATGCGGCGCGACCGATCATGCAACGTTTGTCGTAATCGACGCAAGTGAAGATCGAAACCGCCTGCCTCTAGATATTTGGCGACCGCCGATTGCATTGCGATCGAAACGGCCGGATTTAGCGCGATTTTCGCTTGCAGCAGCGGTTCGAGATAGATCCCCGGGGCCGACCAACCGACCCGAATGCCGGGAGATATCGTTTTGCTGAACGAACTGCAGTAAAGGACGATTCCGTCGCGGTCGTACGCTTTAAGCGATTTGGGGCGAACGCCGGGGTCAAAATGAAGTTCGCCGAAAATATCGTCTTCGATCAACGGAAGTTGATGACGGCTCATGATCTCGACCAATCGCCGTTTGGCGTCGTCGGGCATGAGACAGCCGAGCGGATTGTTAAAATTGGCGATGATCACGGCGCCTTGAATGCGTCCCTCTTGGGCGAGCCGTTCGATCGCGTCGACGTCGACCCCGGTTTGCGGATCGCAGGCGATTTCGATCGCTTTAAGCCCCAACGTTTCCAGCTTGTCCAAAATGCCGAAGTAAGTGGGGGACTCGACCGCCACGGTATCGCCTGATTGCAGCGCCGCATGCAGGGCCAAATAGACCGATTCGCTGGCGCCGCTGGTGGTGACGATCTCGCTGGGAGCGACCTCGGCGCCGGAGTCGATCATCCGCCGCGCGATCTCTTTACGGAGCGGCGGATAGCCGAGCGGTACGTCGTAGCGGTGCCCCAGGTCGGGGAAGCGCCGCAACATTTGGCTAAACAATCGATTGAGACGCTGGGTCGGGAACAGCTCGATATCAGGCACCGCAGCCCCCAGCTTGACCACTTCGGGCGATGCCAGAACGTCTTGCAAACGCCGCGACAAGCGAGCGACGTTCACCCTCAAAGGACGGATATTCGAGCGAGACGCTTTGGGAGGAAGCGGTAAGCGGGAAACCGTATCGCGAACAAAGTAGCCGGATTTGGGTCGTGCTTCTATCAGACCGCGACTTTCAAGCAATCGGTACGCATGCGTCACGGTCGAAAGCGAAACTGACATTTGCCCGCGCATGCGGCGAACCGAAGGAATCCGATCGCCTGGGCGTAGCGTTCCTTGTTCGATCAGGCGGGCGACGTGCCCGGCGACCTGATCGTAAAGTCGTTGTTGGTCGCTTGATTCGGGCGTCGTTGCGGAGTCAGGCATGACAGTTCGTTTGACAGAGGACCATGACAGATGTGAGATCATCAACTGTTATGGTAACAAAACAACTTTTGTGCGCCTGTACTCCTTTTTCAAATTGCCGAATACTTTAGGCATGCACCCGATTCTCTTATTTCTGGAGAAGCTGAATCATGATCTGGACCGTTAGTTCTCTGGTATTCTTTGGGCTCTATTTGATAATGTCTCTGGCCACAGTCGCCGCTTGGGCGGTATTATCGATAACTGACGAGCGCCGGGGGCAGCGTCGATCGCGTGCGACTTGCGACGTACGTACGGCGCCGCGGTGCAGTACGTTGCGGCCTGGATGCGCGACGGTCGAAGCGGGAAATCGCGACGCCGAGGCGGTCAGCGAATTTTAAGGCGCCGCCTAGCCCCGCCGCGCGACGATGAGGCATCATGGTTAAAGCTTGGTTGGCGGCGATCTTCCGAACGCGCTGGGGCGTCTCTTGGACGTCGGCTTGGAGCATGCGCGAAACGGGGACGCTGCTAGCGACGCTGACCGGATTGGCGCTGATCGAATGGATCGGTCGCTCGACCTCGTCGGAGGTGATTGATTTAGCTTGCGCCATCTTACTGGCGACGATCTTTCGCTTGGTCTTTTCTCGTTATTGTTGCCGCCGCGTCCGTTGGGCGTCGGCGATATCGCGTCGGTTGCGACGTACTTGGAACTCGATTTCGGCCGCCGTGCGCTACGACTGGGGGTTGGATCTGCGACGAACGCCGCCGCTTGAACGGGGCTTACCGCCGCACTTTTTATTAGCGCCGGTATTGGCCTGCGCCGCTTTGGCGACGGCGTTGTCGTTTACGCCTGCGACCGGGGTCGACTTGCGACAGGTCGTGTCGACAATTTCTTACCTGGCTTATCTAACGCCGATGGCGATCGTTTGGGCGGCGTTGCTCGTCTTGATTTTCGGTGCGGCGGTTTCGCCCGGCTTCGTCTTGTTTGACGTCTTGTTGGTGTACGGCAAGCGTCCGCAGCGCGAATCGTTTCGACTTTCGTTGGCGGCCGCTTCGATTGTGGCCGGCGCGATCTTGGCATTGGCGATCTTCGCCGCGACTTGGATTGCGACGCTGTTATGGGGCGCCACGTTGGCGCTAAGTTTGACCGCCAATTGGTTGGCGCCCGCCTGGCGACCTGACTGCTTGTGGAAAAAAGGGACGTCGCCGGTTCGCGCGATGCCGATGCAACTGTTTTTGACCGTCACCGATTTGTTGATCGCAACCGTTCCGGCGATTCCGATCGCCATGGCGTTGGGAGGCGAGGCGATCGGTTTGAGCTCCGACTTTGCGGCAGCGCCGATCAGTCTGGGGCTTGGGCGTTTGGCGATCTGGTACGGGACGTTCGCCCTGTTGACCTCGACGCTGCTGATGGAATCTCATTACTTGATCGCCCGCTGGAGCGACCCCGCGCGAAAAACGCCGTTAAGCTTGCATCTGACAGGAGTCGAACGACCGCGACAACGCCGCGAATTGCGTCTATTGGCCAAACGCAACGGCTGGCATATTCGGTTCGCGCCGCTGGCGCCGCAACGGTTAGACGTGCAACTGCAGATCGTCGAGGCGACCTTGCGATCGGAGAACGAGCAGGCGATCTCGTTGCATCTAGACGATTTGGAAGCGGAAGAAACGACGATACGCGTTCGGCGTCGCGATCATGTGCAAAAGCGGCGCGCGCTGGTAAAAGGTATCGAATCGATCTTTCGACGCGCGGCGGCTCGCAAGGGGCGCGACGGCAGCGGCTATTGGTTGGCGCCGCACTATTGGTTTATGCCGGGCTTAACGCGCGACGTCGTATCGACGGATGACGCGAATTCGCTGGACGTGATCCCGCCGCTTTTTCGCGACGTGATGCCCAGAGGGGCGAGAAATCACTTTTTCGAGATCTGCCAGGCGCTGCGGATTGATCTGATATTTATCGAAGACGGGGTCGATTTATACGCCGTGCGTCGCGTTTTGCGCGTCATGTTCGAGCGCTATGACGTCGACGCCGGTCAGCGACCGCTAGAAGAAGTTCACTTTTCGGGGTTGCCGAAAATCCGGGTCTTGATTCACGAGTTCGCTATCGATCAGTCGCCGCGAAAGTCGAAGTATCCCGAGCCGAGTTATCAATAT
>JBITAD010000482.1:8909-9665 GCA_044439945.1 Blastopirellula sp. JB062 | reverse complement strand
TATTATTTACTGATACATTCAAAAGCATCTTACCAGCTAACAACACAAACTTACGGGCTCAACTGGCAGCCATGGGACGAATGCGTGGTTGCGCGTTGGTTGGGTTCGTTGCACGCACTTTCAGGAGAATTGGCGATGAGGTTCTCGGCAAAACAACGTTATGCGGTTAGTTGCGAACGACTTACGCTGACTCACGCGATGCTGAAAGGCGTCATGAAAGAGCGGCGTTCGCGTAGCGCCGCAGAGACGCGGGACCGCGGGACAGATTTTGCGCGTGCGTCGGCGGTCCCGCAGTCCTGTGACGGTACGCGGCGTGATATCGGCGAGATGATCAACCAAGATTTCCGAGCGCCCGCCGGCTCTGCACGGGGATTGATCGGACCGCAAGGGAATCAACGGGCCGGACCTATTCACGGGCGAGCGGCTGCGTACGCACTGGTTTGGTTGGGCGAATGAAAGCGCCCCTAGGACCGAGAAAATAGGCTCGTACGTTGAATCTAGTGCGTTGACGTATGGCGTATCGCTGAAAGTTGTCAGACGAATCACCGTCATGGAATTACGGCGGCGAACTGCCGCACAGCGCTTCCGCTGGCGAACGACGCTAGAGAGGGGAAAGCAGGAGTTTTGTATAAAACTTTCTTGAACTTGCGTTCTCGTTTCCTTTAGAATCCGCCATTTGAAAAACGCCGAATAGGTCCGACGCACCATTCGCCTACGTCCTCCGGCTGAAAAAACGAGAGCTATTGCGGCGGGGGG
>JBITAD010000482.1:0-8899 GCA_044439945.1 Blastopirellula sp. JB062 | reverse complement strand
AATCGCCAATTGAGAAAAGGGCTCTCGCAACTTCGCTTATCCTTCACTTCGTTCGCATGATAGCGACGAAGGTCTCGTATCTTATCGAATGAGGAACTTGTCATGACTGCCGCTGTTTACGCCGTGGGAACGATGGACACCAAAGGAGAAGAACTCGCCTATGTAAAACGCTGCCTTCAGGCGGCGGGCGCTAACGTCAAAATGGTCGACGTCGGCACGCAAGCGCCCCCGACCGTGCAGCCTGACATCTCGCGCGAGACGGTAACCGGCGACGCGCAATTCGTTAGCGCAAGCGGCGACCGAGGCCAGGCGGTGACGGCGATGAGCCAATCGCTGACCCGGTTTCTGACGGCCGAATGCGCCGCCGGCCGGGTTAGCGGGGTGATCGGTATCGGCGGCACCGGCGGCACCTCGTTGGTAACGACCGCGATGCGCGCTTTGCCGATCGGCCTGCCGAAGCTGATGGTCTCGACGGTCGCCAGCGGCAACACGGCGCCGTACGTCGACTGCAGCGACATCACCATGACCTACTCGGTGGTCGACGTCGCCGGACTCAACGTCGTTTCGAATAAGATATTGGCGAACGCCGCCAACGCGATGGCAGGCATGGTCGCACACGAGCAGCCGGCGTCTGAGGCGCGACCGACGATCGGCATGACGATGTTCGGAGTCACGACCCCTTGCGTTACCGACGTACGGCGCCGGCTAGAAAAAAACGGCTTCGACTGCTTGGTATTTCATGCGACCGGCACTGGCGGCAGAGCCATGGAACGCTTGGTCGACAGCGGCATGATTCAAGGCGTGCTCGACATCTCGACCACTGAAGTCGCCGACGAAGTGGTGGGCGGCGTGTTCGCCGCCGGGCCTCATCGCTTCGAGGCGATCCTCAAGAAACAGATTCCTTACGTCGTCAGCTTGGGCGCGCTCGACATGGTGAACTTCGGTTCGCAAGAGACCGTTCCGGCCGAGTTTCGCGATCGGTTGTTGCACGTTCATAACGCCCAAGTAACGCTGATGCGCACCACGCCGGAAGAGAACCGCGAAATCGCTCGCTGGATGGCCGAAAAGTTCAACCGCTCGACGGCGCCGCTAACGATCGTATTTCCCGAGGGGGGGCTGTCGATGCTCGACGCGCCAGGGCAGCCGTTTCATAACCCGGAAGCGAACGCGGCTTTGTTTGAGGAACTGGAAAAGCAATTGCACCCTGCCGAAACGCGGCGAATCGTGCGGCTGCCGCATCACATCAACGACCCCGCTTTTAGCGCGAAGTTGGTCGAACTGTACGACAGCCTAAACGCCGCGGCCCAGCCCGACTGCGTCTCGTAAGCCGAAGCGATTAGCCCTCTTTGTCAAGATTAAGCCAACGATAAAGCGTTTTGCGAGTTACGTTGAGCGTTGCGGCGGCGCGGGTTACGTTGCCGTTCGAATCGCGCATCGCCCATTCGGCTTGCTGACGCTTGGAAGGCTCAGGCGCCGCTTTTTCGCCCTCAGCGCGAAGAAGCGGCTGCGGCTCGAAAGACCAGCCTTCCAAGTGCGTTCCATCTTCGAGAATCGCACAACGGTTCAGCACGTGCTGCAGTTCGCGCACGTTGCCTGGCCAAGAATGCTGACGAAGCTTTTTTTCAAACCGAGACGAAATGCCGGCGATCGGGCGATTGAGCTGCGTCCGCAGGTTGGCCAAGAACGCCTCGACCAGCAGGGGGATGTCTTCCAGTCGATTTCGCAACTCGGGCAAGCGAATAGTGATGGTGCTCAAACGATAGTACAAATCCGCACGAAATTCGCCGGCTTCCACCAAAGCGGGAAGGGGACGATTCGAAGCGGTCACAATCCGGACATCGACCGGAATCGTCGTTTCGCCGCCGACGCGAACCACCTCGTTTTGCTGCAGCACGCGCAACAGCGCAACCTGACCATGGGGGCTTAGGTCGGCGATTTCGTCGAGAAACAACGTTCCGCCGTGCGCCAGCACGAACATGCCAGGTCGCTGCCGCTCGGCGCCCGTAAACGCGCCACGTTCGTGACCGAACAACTCGCTTTCAAGTAAGGATTCGGGGATCGCCCCGCAGTTGAGCGTGACGAGCGGATGATTGCCTCGCGAACTGAGCCGATGCAACATGCCGGCGACCAACTCTTTGCCGGTCCCTGATTCGCCTTCCACGCAAACGGTAACGTCCTGTTTGCCGACCCGGTTGATGACGTCAAACACCTGGCGCATCGCCGGACTTTGTCCCACGATTCCGCCGAACGTGTTGACGACGCTAGACCGAGAACTAACCGCGACTCCCTTAAATCGGCGCAAGGTCGTATTCACGATGTCTTGCACCGGCAAACGCTCGAATACCGAACCGCCTGCAAACCCATGAATCGAACTATGCCGAAAAACTTCCGTCAATTCGCTGGGCGTGGTAATTGGTCCGCCGAAGGCGATTTTGAGACATTCGGGGCGCGCTTCGGCCGCTTCCGCCAGTTTGTTCAATTCCGAAATCGCTCGATGCACGTCGTCGAGCTTGGCGCGAAAGTCGTCGCTCGACCGAGTCAAACCGACATCCAAAATCAGTCCGTCGACCCCGGTATCGACGAAACGCGTCACCTCCTCCGTCGACAACGAGAAGCCGAATGTCACGAACCCCATTTCCTTGGCGATGGCCAGCATCTCGGCCTCGGAGCTGGTCCCCATTCCCTCCGCTTCCAAATGCTTACGAAATTCGCCGTCGATAAACCCGATCGCCGGCCAATTGACGACCCCGAAAACCCCCAGGTCTTGCAGCTCTTTCAGGCGATCTCGAATGGGACGCGTCGGATCGACGCCAAAGACGCCCGCGATGATCGGCATGTCGCCGGAACGGGGAAGCATCTGAGTTTTCAGCAACTCGACGGTTTGATCATTGGCATTGCCGTAAGGCAAAAATGCGGCCAGCGTTCCAGAGCCCATCGAACGATAGATGCCCGCATTCAAAACCATGAGCGCATCGGCGTTCGATTCGACGGCACAGCGAGCGATTATCCCCGAGCCGGGAACCACCATCAACAGGGGGACCCCTGTTTGCGCTTCCTGCAACCGCCGCCGAAAGTCAATCATGGATACACCCCTAAATGGCTGTTTTTTCTTTGTTTTTCGCGTCCTGACTGTTTACCGAGTGTATCGTCTACCCATTTTCGTATCCAATAAAATCGAGGGCAAAAAATCAAATACAATTTTTTCCTCGATAAAACCCTTTGTCAGGCATCAAGATGCGTGAATCTAAGAAAGCCGAAAGTCAAATGGCACGAACCTTGCATTTACGAAATCTCACCAGGATTCAACCAATTCTGGTTACTTGTTGCTCTTTTCCTCATCACCTTTTCAGTACCCACCCTACCAGGGAGTCGTGTTTGGTGGATTGAGATTGGGGACGGCTCAATCGGCCAGTTCTTTTCATTCGATCATTTCGTCAGAAGGGAAAAATAAAAGTTCCATGTCCAAGCATTCAAGACAATCCGTTCTCGCTAATTTGCGCAAGAAGATCGAGAACGGAAAAGCGATCATCGGCAGCGGCGCCGGCACCGGCATCTCCGCCAAGTGCGCCGAAGCAGGCGGCGCCGACTTGATCGTCATTTACAACTCGGGACGTTACCGAATGGCAGGTCGCGGGTCGCTTGCCGGCCTGCTTCCGTTCGGCAATGCCAACCAAATCGTCAAAGAGATGGCTTGCGAGGTTTTGACGATTACCCAGCGAACTCCGGTTTTGGCCGGCGTTTGCGGAACCGACCCTTTTCTGTTGCGAGAACCGTTTTTGCGAGAACTTCGCGAGATCGGTTTCGCCGGCATTCAAAACTTTCCGACCGTTGGGCTGATCGACGGGGTGTTTCGAGAAAATCTCGAAGAGACCGGGATGAGCTTCAGCTTAGAGGTCGATCTTGTCGCCGCCGCCAACGAGCTTGACATGCTGACGACGCCCTATGCGTTCGACGCCGATCAAGCCCGGCTGATGACGGTCGCCGGCGCCGACGTGGTGGTGGCCCACATGGGGCTGACGACCAACGGAACGATCGGCGCAAAAACGTCGAAGACGCTTGAACATTGCGTTCCGCTTGTTCGAGAGATCGCCGACGCTTGCCGTGCGGCGCGTGACGACGTGATCGTGCTTTGTCACGGCGGTCCGATTGCGACTCCTGAGGATGCGCAGTTCATGCTAGATCGCGTTCCTGGCATTCACGGTTTCTATGGCGCCAGTTCAATGGAACGCCTGCCGACCGAAACCGCGATTACCAAGATGATCGAGCAGTTTTCGCAATTAAACGTCAACAAAACGCCCGCGTCGGGGCATCCGCACCACCGACAAAACGGCAGCACGTCCAGCCAGCAACCCGCCGGCTGGGGCTAATCACAAGAGGCTATTCGTTTTCCCGCACTCGTTTCACCAGCGATTGCGACTTTTTCATCCGACCTTCCTTTTTCTTTTCATGAGGTGAGTCAATGACACGTCACTTTTCCCTCCGCCCCAAGGGGTTCACGCTCGTCGAACTCTTGGTGGTCATCGCCATTATCGGAGTCTTAATCGCCCTGTTGCTGCCGGCCGTTCAACAAGCGCGTGAAGCGGCCCGACGGATGCACTGCGCCAACAATATGAAACAGCTCGGCTTGGCGATGCACAACTACGAGAGCACCCACCGCGTCTTTCCGATGGGCTGGGCGCACCATATCGAAGATCGTCTTACCGGTACCGGTAAAAACAACTGCTTCGATACCAATCATGGGTCGGGCGATCGTATCGGCCGCAGCCCTTGGACGGCGATGATTTTGCCGTTCATCGAACAAACGGCAATCTACGATCAGTTCGACTCGAACGAGGCGATCAACTGGGCCTTAAACTCCAACTGGGCCGGCAACCGCGCCAACGAAGACGTTTGGTTGATGTCGATTGACGCCTATAAATGCCCTTCCGATCCGCGGAACTCAGGCCAAGACAACTTGCTGAACTATCTGGGCGTTTCCGGCGGGGTCGAGTACACCTGCTGGGCGTTGGGCGATCTTGATAGCGTTGACGTTCGCGGCTTAGATGACGACGGCATGTTGTACCTAGGATCGAAGGTCAAAATCGGGCACGTTACCGACGGCACGACCAACACCTACTTTATCGGCGAAACCAAGTACCCGCGTGCTCGCGGCGATGATCCGAACCAAGACAACTATCTTGGGTGGGGTTCGGCCGGCATGGCATGGAACTCGGTGCCGCAAACCGCGATCTGTGCGACCGCTCGTGATCAGATCAACACGTTTTACCCCTCGATGGCGCCTGGACAAACTCCTTCGCACGCCCACATGGCTCGCGTCTTCGGCAGCTATCACCCAGGCGGTTGCCAATTCACCATGGTTGACGGATCGGTTCACTTCTTCTCGGAGAACATGGACCTCACGATTTATCAGACGCTAGGCACGCGTGCCGACGGCTTGCCGATTGGAGGATACCAACGATGATTTTCGTACGAACTGGCCAGGCGCTTCTCTCCGCGAAGTTTGCCATTGCGGCGACACTTCTGCTAGGGGCAGGCGCCGGATGCGGCAGCCAAACGGGGCCGGAGCGAGCAGAGGTGTCAGGTTATGTCACTTTTAAAGGAGAACCAGTGCCTACCGGCGTCGTCGAATACAAACCGAACGTCGAAAAAGGGGCCAGCGGCCCTGGAGTGATGTTGGTGATTCGCGACGGGTACTACGAATCCGACGGAAAAGGCCCGGTTTTTGGGCACCAAATCGTCAAGGTTTCAGGCTACACCGGCGAACCGCTTCCTTTTCAACAATCTGGAGAACAACTGTTTCCGACTCATAAAGAGGAGGTCGAAATTACTGAAGCTTCTTACGAGATTAACTACGATTTCCCGCTCGCCGGTCAAGAGTGAGCGGATTTAGCAACCCGCGATCAGGGCGGACCTTTGCAGGCCGCCCTTTTCCATTCAAATGCTTTAAATACGATGAATAGATAGAGACCGTTTCCCCCCAACCCCTTTTCGGCTTCGAGTTTCAGGCATTCGCGGTCCGCTTCGTCGGCGCGTAACGCCGCAGCGGCAGAGATCAACCTGCTTCGATCGGTTTGCATCTCGCACTAATCTGAAATCTCCGGCACGAAAACAAGCGGCGGAACCGACTCAAGGCAGGCGATTCGCCATCATCCTGCCGGACCATTTTCGCTCATTTGCTCTTCTAACGCTTCCCGCAAACTCGTCGAACGGCGGCAATCGCGCTCACACGCGCGAAACCGCTTGCGTACAATCGATTCAAATTCAACGGTGTGAAATGACTTCGACTTTTCTCCAGCTCGCTCGAGCGGCGCTACATACCGGCCTGGCAATCGCCGGACTTGGCCTGGTTGCCGCGCCAGCCAACGCCAATGAGTTTTTCCCCCGGTTCTCAGTCGAGAATCTTGTTGAACGTAACAGCCATAGCACGGTGACGATCGGCCCGGACGGGCATCTCTATGCGACGACGACCAACTCGGGCGGACGCGAACCGCGCGACAACGGCGCCGGAGAGATGATCAAAGAACATCTCGGCGAAGTCTGGCGATACGAGCTCGATCCCGCGTCGGGGCACGTCGTCAGCGAAGAGCGTTTGCTGACCATGCCCGGCCCCGTAAACGGGTTCGTCTTTGATCCGTCCGCGACCGCCGACAACTTGATGTTCTACATCACCGTCTTGAACCATCGAGGGCACTTGAATCGCGTACGGGTCAAACCGCTGGGAGAAAAAGATCCGGTCATCGAAAACAAGATCGTGCTCGACTTTCTCGGTCGGGGCGGAAATCACGGCATGAACAATCTAGTCTTCACGCCCGAAGGCAAATTGTACGCCAACCAAGGGGGCCGTACTTTCTGGGGCACGGAAGAAGACGTGCAAACGGCCGCCGTCCTGGAGATCGACCTAAAGCATCCTGATTTCGCCAAGGGCGCGGTATCGCCTCGCGACTATACGCTGAAACAAATGTGGGGAGGCGACGCGCCGATTCAACTGGTCGCGACCGGGCTCCGCAATCCTCACGGTATCGTGCATCACTCGAACGGCGAGTATTACGTCACCATTCATGACCCGCCTCGCGGGCCGTTGCTAGTCGGCGGACCGATCAAAGAAGAAGTCGTCTCAGACGGCCCGCCCGACTTGGTCGCTCGCCTGAAACGGGGCGCCTATTACGGTCACGCCAACCCGCATCGGAAAGAATGGGTCTCTTACGGCGGTAATCCGACGGCCGAAGTCGATCCGTTTGAAATTCCGGAATATCCGGTCGGCACGATGCCGTTGCCCAATTTCGACTTGAGCTTGATGATCGGAACGCGCCGCAACCACTGCATCAGCGGCCTCGACGAGTACCTCAACGGCGACCTGTTGGCCGGTTATCTTTACGCTCAAGGCGCCGAAGGAATCAACCTGGCCGGCATCGAACGCTTCGTCTTGGACGAAGAAGGGAACTTTACCGGTTTCCACGAATTCCTGAAGGACGAGAACAACGAACCGATCGCCTTCCAAGGGGTGATGGACGTCTTCGTTACTGAAAAGGGATGGATCTACGTCGCCAACTTCGGTCGCCGCCGCGGGGACGGCGGACTCAAAGGGGGAATCGAACTGCTCAAACCGCTCGGCGGAAACATTCCTCCTTCGATCGCCATTCAAACGCCCGAAAACCGCTCGGTTTATGCGAAAGACGCGTCGATTGATTTTGCGGTCGAAGCGCAAGATTACGACGGGCAAGTCGACAAAGTCCTGCTGCTGGTCAACGGTCAGCCGCAAGAATGCGTGCAGTCGGCTAACGACGGCAAGCGTTGGACCGCTCACTGGAAACGTCCTTCGGCCGGTCGGTACGAAGTGCGCGCCAAAGCGGTCGATAACGACGGCAAGTCGGTCCTGACTAAGCCGCTGTACTTACAAGTTGACGCCGACGCACGGCCGCCGGTGATTACCGAGATGCCTTCTAGCGTCGCGTTTGTCGACGCCGAATATGCGTCGCAAGTCGAGGCCGAAGATCAACCGAACGTTCGCTTCTCGCTAAAAGACGCGCCGGAAGGGATGAAGATCGATCCGCAATCAGGAAAAATCGTTTGGACGCCGCGCCGCAGCGGCACGTATACGGTTAGCGTGATCGCCGACAACGGCATCGTTCCGACGGCCCAGCGAACGTTGAAGATCGAAGCGATCAAAACGCGTCCCGCCGAATATCCGACCGGTACCAACAGCGAGTTAACTTCGGGCGTCGAGTTCATCGCTTCGCTCGATGACCATACCGGCAAGTCAGGCGCAGCGCCCGACCTGAGCATGGTCGCGGTATCCAAAGCGCCGACGACGATCACGGGTTTTCTCGACGTACCGAAATCGGGCGTTTACGAATTCGCCGCACCCGACTCGTTGCCGGCTAAGCTGTCGATCGGCGCCGCGCAGGTTTTCGACGGACAAGGCTCGCGCGAAGGACGCATCCCGCTTGAAGCGGGCAAACATGCGTTTACCTATCAGGTCGACGCTAGCGACGCCGCTTGCGGATTAGAAATGCGAGGGCCAGGCGACTCGGCTCGCTCGCCCGTTTCCAAGAAGGCGTTTTATCGTTACGCACGCGCGTACGGTCTCAACAATCTGCACGGGGCCGAGCCGTACCTGAAAATGCCGAAGAGCGAGCTTGATTTTCTGCCTGAAAAACTTTCGGAAACCGGCGCGTTCCAAGAGGTCGCTTCGATGACTCTCGCCCCTGGCGCCATCGAGTACGACGTGAACTCGCCGCTTTGGTCCGACGGCGCTTTTAAACGGCGTTGGGCTTTCGTGCCTGCCGGACAGAAGGTTGAATTTAGCGCTGACGAGCCTTGGAAATTTCCGCCGGGGACCGTCTTCGTCAAGCACTTCGCCTTGGGCGAAGAACGCAAACGGATCGAAACGCGTTTGACG
>JBITAD010000481.1:0-9722 GCA_044439945.1 Blastopirellula sp. JB062 | reverse complement strand
AGCATCCGTCAAAATGAGGGGGTAGCGTTGATTATGGTTGCAAGAAAATCAAGTTTCAATGAGATATATTTCTTTTACGGATAATCCTTCCTGTCGACATGCCTGACCCGAGGGGGGAGGGCGAGCGATATGCGGCCGCTGATTTTTTGCGTGCTGATCGCCGTCGTTTAAGCGGTTGGTTTAAAGACGATTTCGTACCGTTCTAAATCGTTACGAGAAAAGAATTCTCGGTCGGTCAGATCGTCGTCGCAGGTTTTGCCGCGTTCGACCAGATAGATGCTGACGTCATATTTGCCCGAGGCGATCTCGTAGGTGTAGATTTCGTCAGCGGACCAGATTTCGACGCGGCCGATAGCGACTTCGAGCTTCGAGCGAAAAACGAGTTCGCGCGGCTGCGATACTTTCGGTTCGCGGTTGAGCCATAAGTCGCAACGAATCGAAAGCGGATCGTCGAGGACGTAAAACTCCATAAGTTGCCGATCGAGCGAGCGACCCCCGCGACTGACGTCATCGTCGTCGGGCGACAAATCGGCTTGATCTTCCAGTTCTTCAAACAGGTCGAAATTGCCGATCATCACCGGGGCCGGTTCGAGCGAGATCAGAAACTTGCCGTCCGGATCGTCGGCCTTGCGATTGACCAGGTACTCTTGCCAGGCAGGCGAAATTTGCTGCGAATGGTCCGGTTCTTCCAACAGGCGAGCCGAGCCGAGCACACGATCGATTTCGGCGGCGTCAAATTCGTCGTGCGGGGCTCGCGCCACCACCATGACGAAAATCCACTGGTCGTCGCTTTCGATCAGATAGTCGCCATGAGCGGCGCGACCCTGCGAGTCGTAGCCGCGCAGATAGCGATAGACGCGTATGCCGGGATGATCGCCGGAGAGAACCCCCGGATCGACGGCGGTTCGGTTTTGAACCATTTGCCCCATGACGCGCATCAAATTTTTCGCCCCGTCACGATCAAGCGGGGTAGCGATCAGGCGCCACTTTTTGGCGGCGATTGAGAGTTCGTCTTGCTGGAACGATTCGACTTCAAATTTTGCCGCCGATCGATCTAACGACAAACGTAATAAATTTTGGCGCGGTTGCTCTGATTCTGCTTCGCTCATTCGTTTGATCCTTTCGCAACGACGCAGCGACCCAATTGCACGCTTGCAAGCGGGCGCTGACGCGGAGCTACGCTTATTTTAAGGCGCGTCGTCAAATCACGCATCTCTTTCCGACGACGAATGCCGCATTTATTGGCGCAAAAAGAAGACGTGCAGCGATCGGGCGCCATGTGCGCCGATGACCAAAGATTGCTCGATATCGGCCGTTTTCGACGGGCCCGAGATAAAAGTACCGAAACCGCGACCGTCGAGCGAAAGACGCTGATAAGCTTGATGCATGTTGTCGACGATCGCCTCGGCCGGATCGCCGGGCGCCGGTACGACCAACGCTAAATGTTGGGGGATGAAGTAGATGACCCGATGCTTGACGGCGGCGTCGTCGACCCAAACGGCGCCATTTTCGGCCACGGCGAACTTGGCCGGCAACAGCGCGAAATCGACGTCTTGCAAATCATGCGGATCTTCGATCGCGGCGAAGTCGACGTTGCCGTCGATCGATGGGCAAAGGCTCACCAACTTTTTCGCCTCGGCATAAGCCGGAACCTGACTCAGATGTGCGTTGATTTCTTCCGCCGTATCGACGACAAGCGCCGTGCCGCCGACCGTGGCGAGCGCTTCGGCGAACTGTTTCGCACGATCTTCATAGCGGATCCAATCGCCTTGCAGGCCGGGATGCTCGACGCTGGCCGTGATTTGATTGCGGATGCTTTTTAGTATCTGGTCGCGGCTGCTCATCGTTCGCTTTTTTTCGATTCGTGAATTTGGTAAAGCTGCCGGAAGCTTTGCGGCGGGGTCTCGGGCATTTCGCGCTGTTTGCCCCAAGGGTTCAGTCGATGGTAGATCGCCCAACGAGGCAATCGCCCCAACAGCCAGCGGCCGACGGCGCCGACCGTTTGAAACAGCCAGGGAGATTGCATCAGCCAACTGGTCAGTTTCATCGGAACCGTTTTTGAAAGCGGCAGTTGTCCGCGCTGACGAATCTCGCCGCGCCACTCGAGCAGTTCGTGATGCAGGTCGATTTTGACCGGGCAGACGTCGGTGCACGATCCGCACAACGTGCAGGCGAACGGCAGGCTGCGGTGCTTTTTAGAGTCGCGCGACGGCGCCAAGATCGAACCGATCGGACCCGGCACGGTCGTGCCGTAGCTGTGTCCGCCGCTGCGACGATAAACGGGGCAAGTGTTCATGCACGCGCCGCATCGAATGCATTTCAGCGAGTTGCGAAATTGCTCGCTTCCCATCAGGTTGCTGCGACCGTTGTCGACCAGCACGATATGCAACTGACCGCCCGGAAGCGGACCATGAAAGTGAGACGAATAAGTGGTGATCGGCTGTCCCGTGGCGCTGCGCGCCAGCAAGCGTAAAAAGACGCTTAGATCGGCGGCTTGAGGAATCAGTTTTTCGATGCCCATGCAGGCGATATGCATTTTCGGCAATGAGACGCCGAGGTCGGCGTTCCCTTCGTTGGTGCAAATGACCAACCCGCCGGTCTCGGCGATCGCAAAGTTGACGCCGGTAATGCCGGCGTCGGCCGCGAGAAATTTTTCTCGCAGGTGTTGACGAGCCGCTTCGGTCAGATAGTTGGGATCGTTGTTGCCGGCTTCGGTTTGCAGATGCTCGTGAAAGGTTTCGCTGACTTCTTCTTTTTTGATATGAATCGCGGGTAAGACGATATGCGAGGGAGCTTCGTCGCGCAGTTGAACGATGCGTTCGCCCAGGTCGGTGTCGACGACTTCGATTCCGTTCTCTTGCAAAAACGGATTCAGATGGCACTCTTCGGTCAGCATCGACTTGCTTTTGACGACCTTTTGGGCGCCTGCTTCTTGCAAAAGCGACAAAATGATGCGGTTATGTTCGTCGGCGTCGCGCGCCCAATGGACGACGGCGCCTTGCCGGGCGGCGTTGCTTTCGAACTGCTCAAGGTATTCGGCCATTCGACTGACCGTGTGCAGTTTGATTTGCGACGCCGTCGCGCGCAGCTGTTCCCATTCGGGCAGACTGACCGCCATGCGATCGCGTTTGGCGCGGACGAACCACAAGGCTTGGTCGTGCCAGTGGGCGCGATCTTGGTTGGCGACGAATTGCGAGGCTTGGCTAGGATGCTCCGCCGATTTCATGCTTTCGTTTCGCTCTCGTTCAGGATTTCGGCGATATGTTTGATTTGCAGCGGCAACTGTTGGCGTTTCGACAAACCTTGCAAATGCATCAGGCAAGACATGTCGGCCGCGGTCAGTACGTCGGCCCCGGCCGACAGATGATCTTGCAGGCGGTCGCTGCCCATCAAGCACGAAACCGCTTCTTCGTTGACGGCGAAAGTGCCGCCGAACCCGCAACATTCGTCGGGACGCTGCGGTTTGACCAGTTCGATTTGGTCAAGGGTGGCCAGCAATTGGGCCGGTTTGCTAAAGTCGGCGCCGACCAACTCGCTCGGTTTTCCCATTCCCAACTCACGCAGGCCATGGCAACTGGAGTGGAGCCCGACCTTGTGCGGATAGACGCCGCGCCACGAGTCGATCTTTAAGACGTCGACCAAAAACTCGCACAGCTCAAAGGTCTTCGCTTTCAACTCTTCGAAGCCGGGGCGGCCGGCGAGAAACTCGTCGTAGTGTCGCCTGACCATGGCGACGCAACTGCCGCTTGGCGCGACGACGTATTGATAGGGGGCGAAAATTTCGAGAAAGCGTTCCGCGAGCGGTCGCGCGTCGGAAACGCAACCGGTATTCGACATCGGCTGGCCGCAACACGTTTGCGTCGAGGGAAACAAGACCTCGCAACCCCGACGTTCGAGGATCTCAAGGGTCGCCATGCCGACCCGGGGATAAAGCTGGTCGATATAGCAAGGAATGAACAGAGCGACTTGCATCAAAACGGAAGGGGGCGAAAGGGCTGGGCGCCGGCTCGCATCGGACGAGTCGGACAAGAATTCGGCATTATACTACTTTCGTCCTTGACAGGTTACCCGCTGAAGTCGCTCATGCGTCGAATTCGTGATGGGCGCTAATTCGCGGAAATTCGATCGTGACGCAAGTACCGGCTCCGGGGCTGGAATCAATTTTCGCTTCGACGTCGAACAGCTTCGCCCGGGCCGCAATTCCTTTCAAACCGAATCCGTCGGCCGAAGTTTGATCGGCTTTAAAACCGATCCCGTTGTCTGAGATCGACAAAATCAGGCGATCGCCCGTTTCGTGCAAGCGAATTTGGGCGCGTGTCGCTTGGCTATGGCGAATGATGTTGGCGATCGATTCTTGCACGACGCGAAAAATGGCGCATTCCAAGAGCGGCAGCAAACGGTCGAATTGCACGTCATGTTCAAAGCGAATTTCGCATTGCTCCGAGATTTGCTCTTGCAGCATGCCGTCTATCGCGGCGATCAAACCGATATCTTCGAGCAGAGGAGGGCTGAGCCCTTTGAGCACGCGTCGCGCTTCGGCGACGCTGCCGCGTAAGATGCGCAGCGCCGAGTCGATCCGTTCTCGGCTGACCGGCTGGTCAGGGGGCGTTTCTAAATGCATGATCGCCGCGGTTAAACCTTGGACGACGCCGTCATGAATTTCGTATGCGATCAACTGTCGATCGCGCTCGTGCCCTGACAGCAAGTGTTGCAAATAGACTTTGTCTTGCAATAGCTGCTGTTCGATCAATGAACGTTCGCGAATTTCGGATTCGAGCTTGACGTTCAATGCGTGAAGCTCTCGCATTCTCTCATCCATGGTTGCAACTCTTTCGCCAAGCGGATCGGGGCGTCGAATGAGGGACTGTTTTTTGCGTCGAATCCGCAATCGTTCGCAAGAAAGAAAACGCAGCAATGCGAACGTCTTGAGAACGTTTCGTCATAATTTCTCCAATTTAACGAAAGCTTGATTCAAATTCGCAAAACGCGTCGTTACAATCAGCAAAGTCGGGGTGCTTTTACTCAATCGCTACGGGGAGATACGAAAATGATTCGCAACTTGTTTGTCCTACTCACCGCGGTCGCCGCTTTGTGCGCGGCCAACTCAGCCGAAGCGGGGCGTCGCTGCCGCCCAGGCTGCGAGCCGGCCTGTACGCCCGCTTGCGACGCGCCTTGTGCGCCGCAGACGCATTGCGTCGAAAAAACGATTATGGTCCCGGTTCGCACGTACGAAACGCGTACGGTTACGTGCACCGAAATGCGGCCTGAAGTTCGCGAAAAGACGGTCACCGTTTATCGCAACGTTCCGGAAACTCGCTCGGTCACCCGTTCGTACACGGTGATGATTCCCGAAACGAAAACCAAGACCGTCGAGTACTCGGTGCGAAAGCCCGTTTATGGCACCCGCACTGTGACCAAAACGGTCATGGTTCCGAGCTACGAAACGCGCGAAGGGGTTCGCGACGTTTGTCGGATGGTCCCGGAAACTGCTACCAAGACCGTACAGTATACCGTCCGCAAGCCGGTTCATGCGACCAAAACGGTCACGAAAACGGTGATGCAACCGTCGTACGAGACCCGCGAAGGGACGCGCACCGTCTGCAAAATGGTTCCGGAAACGACCACCAAAACGGTTTGTCGCGATCAAGGGGGCTGGGAAGAAAAAGTGGTCACCGATTGCTGCGGTTGCGAAAAGGTCTGCAAAACTTGGGTGCCGAACATCGTTCAGGTCGAAGTCCCTTGCACGGTGATGAAGCCGGTGACCGAAGAAGTGCCGTACTCGTACAAAGTTTGCGTGATGAAGCCGGTTGAAAAAACGTACACCGTGCCGACTTGCACCTACGAAACTGAAGTTCGCTCGAAAGAAGTGACCTACACGGTGATGAAGCGAGTGACCGAGCAAGTTCCGTATTCGTACAAGGTTTGCGTGATGAAGCCGGTCGAAAAAACGTATGACGTGCGGACTTGCACCTACGAAACCGAAACGCGAACCAAAGAAGTTCCGTACACGGTTTGCCGTCCTGAAACGCGCGAAAAGACCTACGACGTGACGACTTACAAATGCGTTCCTGAAGAAAAGGTCGTCTCTTACACCTGCATGGTTCCGGTTCAAGTGACCAAAGAAGTCAAAGTGCCGGTTTGCAAGATGGCGCCCAAAACGGTCACCGTCCCCTCGTGCGGTTGCTAAGCGTCGCATGTAAGCTGCTCAGAGCCAAGCCGACGGTCTTAGGGATCGTCGGCTTTTTTTACGCTTCTACCTGTCGCCAGCGAAGCTAAGCGTGCGTTTGACCCAGGCAGCGACGGCAGAGGAGTTGAATGTTATTTTCTTCATCACCGCCGCCCATCGACTTGGGAATGATCCGAACGAGTTCGAGATAGTCGCCGGCGCTGCAAGCGGCGCAGCGTCCGTTATATTTTTTCCAAAGCCGGTTTCGGATCTCTTGCGGAATCGCCATCGATTCCAGTTCGTGCGTCGTACGAACGCGCGACTTTAAGCGGGCCATTTCGCTCACGGCGTATTGGCAATAATCGCTGGGCATTTCTAGCTGTTGCAAGAGCCAACGCATCGTTTCTTCTTCGTGCGTCGTGATTTCGCCGTCCGCTTTCGCATCGACGATGACATGCTCGACAAATTCGCGCGCCTGATGCTGAATCGCTTGCAGAAACTCTTGATGCGAGATCCCCAGTTTGTAGGCCGTGCTTAGCAGCGCTGCCCACTCTGCGGTCATCAGATAATT
Organism: Blastopirellula sp. JB062; assembly: GCA_044439945.1. GTDB lineage: Bacteria > Planctomycetota > Planctomycetia > Pirellulales > Pirellulaceae > Blastopirellula. The sequence continues at coordinate 2,985 of JBITAD010000481.1, read as the reverse complement.
GTCGGCGATCGCTTCGAGAAACATGCCGCGCAAAAATTTCTCGCCTTCGGCTTGAAAAAAGACGCCGGCGAAGGTCGCCATCGGCATGCCGATGGTGTCGCTAATTTTTTGTAAGCGTCGCTCGTCGTCGGCGTCGAGCGTGCCGTCAGACATGGCGCGGCCTAGCGCCGCGGCGAATTGTCGTTTCGCCAGTTCCAATTCGATCGCCGCGTATTCGTTCTCGGGCAACTCTAGCCTTTGCGCGATCCAGCGAGCCGTTTGTTGTTCTGCACGCGTAAACTGCCCGTCTTCCCAGGCTCGCTCGATAACTTTGCGATAGACCGCTTGTTTGGCGTCGGCGACAATCTGCGGAGTCTCGGTTTCGCCCCCGAGCGAACTGGACAACGAGAAATTTTCGGGATCCTCGGCTAGCGCGTTTTCCAAGATTTCGCAAAGCAGATCGACGCGCTGCTGGACTTCGTTCGACGGATTTACGCTGCTTGGGGTGGAATCGGCGGATGACACGACATTTCCTTTGGGGGCGTGTTGCAATAAATTGCGGCGACAACCGCACGACTACCTAAAACTAGGCTGCGCCCTGCGGGAAGGGGCGAGATCCGAGATTCGCGCCCCGATTTCTCCCCTGTTCGCAACCTGCTTAAGCCGTCAAATTGCTGTAATCGGCATATTTGTCCGGCCCCAGTCGAGCGGATCTCGGTCAGCTGTCGAGGCGAAATAGGTCAAAACGCCGCCGCCCTGCGGAGGCTCGCACGTTGTGGGCGCCCCGATGACTGCCAGATCTGGCGCAAGCCGCCAATTTTTGCCGCCTCGCTTCAATCGACGACTTTCAAGTTCGCCGGTAGAATGAAGGTTTGTCCAACTCACGTCGTACTTCGCAAAGTTCCATGCAATTCCCGAAACTATTCCGTTTGCGTCAAACGTTTCCTCGTCCTCGCGTTGCAGACGTCGTCGGCGAAGTCGATCGCCAACTGTCGTCGCTTGAGTTAGGCGGCAAAGTTAAGCCGGGCGAAACGGTCGCCATTACGGCCGGCAGCCGCGGCATCGCCAACATCAAAGAGATCATCAAAGCGATCGTCGACCATTTGAAAGGGATCGGCGCTAAGCCTTTTATCGTGCCGGCCATGGGAAGCCACGGCGGCGGAACCGCCGAGGGACAAGTCGGAGTGCTCGCTTCGTACGGCATTACGCCTGAGTATTGCGGCTGCGAAATTCGGGCCAGCATGGAAACGATCGTCGTTTGTCAGGCGAAGGAAGGATTTCCCGTTCACTTTGACAAGCACGCGTCGCAGGCCGATCACGTGATCGTTTGCGGGCGAGTCAAAGCGCACACCGACTTTACCGGCGAGATCCAAAGCGGCTTGATGAAGATGATGCTGATCGGGCTGGGCAAGCATAACGGCGCCAAAATTTATCATCGCGCGATTATGGACAACAGCTTTACGCAGATCGTCCAAAGCGTGGCGCGCGAAGTGCTGAGTCAATGCAATATCTTGTGCGGGCTGGCCATTATCGAAAACGGCTACGACGAAACGGGGCACATCATCGGCGTGCCGGCCGATCAGATCGAACATCGTGAGAAGGAACTGTTGCGGCTCGCAAATAGCCTGTTGCCCAAACTGCCGTTTGAAGAAGCCGACGTGCTGATAGTGGACGAGATCGGCAAAAACATCAGCGGCGCCGGCATGGATACCAACATCGTCGGGCGAAAATATAACGATCATGCCGCCACCGGCGACGAAACGCCGCGCGTCAAGCGAATCGTCTTGCGGGGGCTGACCGAAGAAACCCATGGCAACGCTTCGGGTATCGGCATGTGCGAATTTTGTTTGACCCGCTTGGTCGACCAAATGGATCGCAATATCACGAACATCAACAGTATTACGTCGGGCCATGTGACCGCCGCGATGATTCCGATTCATTACGAAACTGACCGTGAAATTTTAGAGAACGCGCTGGTGACCATCGGGCTGCGGCCCCCGCACGAAGCTCGAGTGATGTGGATTCCGCATACGCTGGCGATCGACGAAGTGGTCTGCAGCGAATCCTATTTCGCCGAAGCGCAGACGCGCGACGACCTGGAAGTGCTGTGCCAACCGCAGGAAATTCCGCTGGACGCCGCCGGAATGTTGCCGGCAGTCACGCAGTGGCAAGCGTGAGATAGAATACAAAGGATCTAGGCTTAAAGAGCCGTTTTTCCGCAAACTGCTGAACTTTGCGTTGTTCGTTCGGCACTTAAGGGGTAGCTTCAAAGGTTGACGATTGAAGATCGGCGGTAAAATGCAGATCAGCGTCGTCAACTTTTTCATGCGCCTGCCGATATGCGTTCGCCGACGACCGACCGGCGAATCCCCGCACGCTCGAAATCAGACGTTCCCGCGATTGTCTCCTTCGGCTGGACCGCCCAATCGCCGAATATTTCATGCTGCTAAAGGAAATTTGATGAAACTTACGCACCTAACCGCGGCCGCGTTGCTGCTTTTTGCCGTCCCTTGTTGTGCGCTGCTGCATGCCGCCGAGGACCCGGCTGCGGAAGAAACGAAAAAAGAAGCCTCGGATCCGCTGCAAAAACTCAAAGACGATCCGAATAACATCGACGCGCTGAACGCCTATTTACAGGCGAACATCGGCTACGTCATGGCTCAAGCGAACCAAGACGCTGAAGCCGCGCTGAAAAAGCTGAAAGAAATTCGCGCGTCGCTATCGGACATCAAGCCGACCGAAGAACGCGCGAAACGTTACTTTGAACAAACGAACTCGATTTTAGATAACTTCGCCGATCGGATCGAGTTGCAAAAGATGTCGCTGAAAGAGCTGCGCGAAAAAATTGCCGCCGCCCCGGAAGACGCCACCTTGATCGGCAAGTACGGCATGAAAGTGATGATGGAACTGGCCGGGTCGGTGAATACCGATTGGAAGAAAGCGGAGCAAGGTCTGAAAGAAGAGACCGCCTATCTTGAATCGCTCGCGGCCGACAGCGACGTCGAC
>JBITAD010000480.1:620-9773 GCA_044439945.1 Blastopirellula sp. JB062 | reverse complement strand
TTTTGCCGCGCGTCGGTTGGCTGGCGGTTTCGCCGACGCTCCAAACGCAAATCGAACCGTCCTCCATCGCGGCGGCCAGCAACTGCGATTGCGGGTTATAGTCGAGCGTGTTAACGCGTGCGTTTAAACGATCGAACTCAAGAGTTTCCGACTCGCCGGGGGTCCAAGTCGACATCGCGCCATCGCTTGTCGCCACGGCGGCGACCCCGGGAGCAATCCAACATGCGGCGATCGGAATCTCGCTCAAGGTCGCTTCGGCAGAGGTCGTCAGCGTATCGAATTGTACCGTTTCGAGCCGCCCGCGGCGCATATTCCCGCCGGCCAACAATAACGAGGCGCCGTCCCAAGCAGGCCGAACCGCGTTTAAACCGTCGCTAAAATAGCGTAGCGGTTTCGCCTTGGCGTTTGGCGAAGCGAGCGCAAACAGATATCCGCTGGCGGCGACGTACGCGGCGCCGGTCGTCGGCTCAAAAGCGATTCGCTCGATCCGATAACGCTGGCCTTGTTGGTTGGGAATATAGGGGTTTTCAACGTCGATCGCTATTTTTTCGTCAGTCGCCGGATACCAAGCGACCAACTGCTGCGGGTCGTCGCTACCGATCAGCAAATATTCTCCCGAGGGGGCGAAGGCCAGCGAAGTGATCGCCGCTCCATGCATATCGAAGGTCTTTTGGGCCAAAGCGCCGCCGGCTTGGGAATAAAGCGAAACGATTCCATCCGAACCGCCGACGGCCGTAACGTCGCTGCGAGGCGACACGGCGACGGCGGTAATCGGCCGCTGCGCGTCAATCTGAGGAACGTCGGCATGGCAGCGTTCGTACAAATGGCCCCATTCCCAATTCCGAAAGCGGGGCGGTATTTGCTCTAGCAGTTCGATCGCGCGGCCGATATCGTTCGCTTCGATTTTCGCTTGGGCAAGCCCAATGCGCGAAAAGACGGCGGCAAATTCGGCTTCGGCACGACGCTCGTTCGCTTCTTGCCGAGCCGCCTCGGCGACGTCGGCGCTGCGCTGCGCTGCGGCGGCGTTCTTTTCGGCCAACGTTCGTTGTTCAAGTTCCAGCTTTTGCGCCTCTTCGGCTTCCTCTTTCGCTTTGTCGGCCGCTAGTTTCGCAATAACTGCGGCGTCTTTGGCTTGAACCGCTTCGTCTTTGGCGATTAGCGCAACTTCCTCGTTTTCTTTCGCACGCTGGGCATTCGTCTCGGCCAACTGCCGCTGAACTTCGGCGCGGTCTCGTTCTTTCGCGATCGCGGCGTTTTTGCCGTATACCACCACGCCGAAAGCGACGGCGCCGATCATCAATAGCAACATTGCCGCGATCGCCGACAATTGGGCGAACCGCTTTCGCGACTGAGCGAGCCGACGATCTCGGCGGCCGCGCACCAGCGCATCGTAAAGCGATCGCGTCTCCGGATCGTTTTCGTCTAACTGTTGCAGACCAAGATCAAAGTCAGCTTTGGCCAAGGCGCATTGGGCGTAGGCGCGGCGAGCTTCTTGGAATCCAACCAACGCCGCTTCGTTTTTCGGCCAGAGTTCGATCGCATCCTGATAACCGAACAGCGAACGCGAGAACTGTTCGTAGTTTTGCGTCGCCTGGGCTTGCTCTAAATCTTCTTTCGCGCGGGCGGCCAAGCCCAAGCTTTGCGAATGAAATTGATATTCGCGAATCGCCATCTGAAACTGGGCGACCGAAACGTAGCGATCTTCGATTTCGGACGACATCGCCCGCAGCGCGATTTTCAGCAGCGTGTTGTTTGATTCGACGTACGAGATCTTGTTCTCCGCCGCCGCGACCAAACATTCGGTCACCGTCTTCGCCGCGTGCGGCGGGGCGCCGGTCACGATCTCGAACAAGATCGCGCCCAACAAGTAAATGTCGCTGCCGATGCCGATCAATTCGATCGGTCCGCGCACCATCTCCGGCGCCATATAAGCCGGCGTACCGCCCATGCTGAAGTGATCGCCGCGGTTCAGGTCGACCGCCAGGCCCCAGTCCATCACCAAGACTTCGCCGAACTCGCCTAGCATAACGTTTTCGGGCTTTAAGTCGCGATGAATCACCCCGCGCGAATGGGCAAAGGCGACCGCGTCGCAAACGCGGTCTAAATACTCTAAGTTTTCGTGTTCGGTTTTGCCGCGTATCGCTTCGTGCCAGGGCGTGCCGCTGACCAACTTCATCGAGTAAAAGAGGGTGCCGTCGCCTGTCTGTCCCAGTTCGTGAATCGGCACGATGTTCGGGTGGTCGAGAAAGCCGGTTAAAACCGCTTCGCTTAAAAACTTGGCCCGATCGTCTTTCCGCTTTCCTCCCCGGCTCTTGAGCGTCTTGATCGCCACGCGACGGCGTACCGATTTTTGGTCGGCGGCGTAGACGGTCCCCATGCCCCCTTCGCCCAAAACGCTGACTAACTCGTAATCGGACGAAGCGCCCGGCTTTGCGTTTTTCGCCAAAATTCGTTCGCGAATCTCAACGCCTAACTCGCGTCCTTTGGCGACGGTCGCCGACTTAAGCGACGTGTACGGCGTATCGCCGGGCTGATCGGCGCCTTCCCAATATTTGCGAACTCCGTCGCTTGAGAGCGGTTGCGATCCAACCTTCAACTCGAATGCCGAATTATCGCCTCCGACGCTTTCGACCGTTTGGCCAATGCCGTCGGCCGGGGGCAAGTCGAGCGTGCGTCCGGGGCCGTCGCCAGGCAACTCCATCGTTTGATCGAACGGCTGCAGCCCTTCCGGCGGAAGATCTAACGTATTTTGCTGCGCAAAAAGGTTATCAGGCAGGTCGATCGTTCCGCCTGGTTCCGAACTTGGCGGAGGCAAGTCGATGGTACGATCAATCTTGCTCGCATCCCCCTGCTCTCCCGGGCTCGCATCTTCCGATAAGGTAAACTCGAACTCCTCCTCGCTCGCCTGCGTTCCCTTTAATAGCGACGCTTCCGGCGAATCTAAAATGCTGCGAGGCGGAATCGGCGGCGGCTCGGCACTGGGCAAGTCGATCGTTTGCATGCCGTCTTCCGCCTCGGCCGACTCCGGCATGTCAATCTCGATCGTTCCGCCATATTCTTCGTTCGCTTTCGTATCCGCAGGCAGATGATCGGGCGACTGCGATTGCTCGGCAGGCTTATCCGTCGATTCGTCGACCAGATCAAACTCGAAGGTCTGCCCCAAGTCGGCTCCGTCCGGCAAATCAATCGTTCTTCCCGCAGGCGCCACGGCGTCCCAAACGGCCCCGCATAAAGGACAACGTCCTTCCGATTGCTGAACATCCGTCAGCGGAGCGGTACATCGCGGGCACGAAAACATGAAAAAGCTTTCCGACAATCAAATAGTAAAGCGAACGTAGCGACGCGTTTTCCGCATCATCTCTATCGAACGGGCGCCAGATAAAACGTCAATCCGCCGGACGCCTACCTATTCATTCGATCATAAATCAAAGTCTCTCGATTCACCAACAAAACCCGCATTTCGACCTCTGACAGGTCGCTGAATTCCCCGCCAATCGGCAGGAACGTGAGAACGCGCCCCCCATGGCGACGTAAGTCGTTTCTAAGGCCGCTTGATACGATCCATCAGCGGTTTGTGCTCAATTTAGCGGATTCGCCGTCGCCAACGCCGACGACCGCGTGTCGATTTTGCGATGCTGGCCGATTTCGCATCTTCTTTTAGGGCGTCTTCCAAGGCCGCTTGTCGCTGACGGTCGGCGTACGGATCAAGGGCGAATGCGGCCATCATCAGCGCGCCGCCGATCCCCCCCGGCAGCATTGATCGACGACGCCCCCCGGGATCCTCGGCTTCCGACTTCGCGCGTTCGTCCTCTAGCAAGAGAGCCGAGAAGTCAACTGGCAAGTCTTCACGTTCAAATGGTGCGTCGTCCTCAACAGCCGCTTCGTCGGCGTCAAACCACTGTTCGTATTGGGCGGCCCAAACTTGCTCGGCCGATATTTCCGACGTCGCTTCGCCGGTCGCGTCGCGAACGAAAACTTCGTCAGGCGCGTGATACGCACCGCCGCCGTTTTGCGAATCGACAACCACTTTTTCAAAGTAGTAAACGTCCGGCTCTTGCTGGCCGGCTAACAAGATCGATACCTTGTACCGGCCCGGCAAAAATTGCGTCCCTTCTTGGATGTATTGTTTGACTTCTTCAATCGTGCTGAAGCCTTGCAGCACGACTCGCTCGCCTACTTCTTCATCCAGGGCGTTGACGATGACGACGACCACCTCTTGAACCTGGTTCAGCGAACTCGAATCGGAAGAGAACGAATTGACGGTCGCCGACCCCAGGACGGTCTCCGGCAAGAATGCGACCGGAACCACTTCGGGCGCTGACGGCAGTTCGAACGGCGGAGACTCGGGCGCGAATTGAACGCCGACCGGCAAGATCACTTCAAACGTATCGGTGACCGAATTTAAATCACGAAAATTCGTTTCGTCGACGACGTTGTCGTACAGGTTGATCTGCGGATCGTTAAATGCCGTAATCGTAACCGTCGCCCGCTGCTCGTTATAGGCGAAACCGGACGAATACGTATGCTGCAACGTTTGCGCGCCGTCAATTGGATCTTGAAACAGATAAACCGACTGCGTTCCGTCTCCCCAATCAACCAACAGGCGAAAGTTTTGCTCGACATAAACCGGCTGACCGTCGACGTTGATCGTCGACGCGTCGCCCAAATTGGCAATCGTCGCGTTTATCTGGAACTGCCCGAAACCGATCGCTTTGGCGATTTGCGAAGTCGAAGCGTCCGGATCCAGATCTTGCGGGGTCCGTTGATAGACTGGGCCGAATTCTCCGACCTCGATGAAACCGACCTGCGTATCGACGTCGACGAACGTGGCGAACGAATGTACGGCGCCTAAAGAGCCGATCGAGTCCGCTAAGCCGCCTCCGACATACGGCGTCAACGTGTTATTGGCGCCGTTGGCTAGATAAAAATCGGCCGCCGAGCGCATCACTAACATTGAATCGCCGGCGATAATTAAATTGCCGCCTGCCAACGCCGTAAACGCGTTGTTGGTCGTCGCCGATCCGCTCATTCGAACTTCGCCATAGACGACGACGTCGTCTAGCGGATCGCCGCCATTTTCCGAAAAGGTTAAATCGCCGCTCGTTTGTACGAATAGGTGCCCCGCAGCGACGCCTACCGCCGACAATGCAGGCGTAAAGTCGGCGATTGCCAGATCATCGCCGCCTACCACTGGAAAAGCGAGCGTGACCGGATCGGCGGCGACGCTGCCAAACGCGTCAACGACCAACTCAAACGTCAAATCGTTGACGTCTGAAACGACGACCGAATATCGGCCGTCCATGTTCGTTTGCGTTTCAGGCGTCGTGCTGGGGCCTTTCGGAGCGAACGTATCGTCGTTGGAGTCGGGCAAATCACTCGATATCGGATCGGTCGTGCGACGGCCCAGCAAGCCGCCATTGGCCGCATCGGTCGCGTTTAACGCTGCGCCGGGGGTCACCAGCAACGTTCCGTGGGCTTGCAGCGTCGCTTGCTGAAAGTCGGCATTGGTGACTACGATTGCGCCGCCGGAGACCAACAAAGCCTGATCCGCAACAATCAAATCAGACGAGGCGCCGGTCCGTTCGTCATTGATCTGCACCAGGTGACCGTCGGTTTTAATCGCCAACGTTCCCGCCGCTTCCGAGCCGTCGACAACCAACAGTCCGCCGTCGCTCGTCGACGTTTCAATAATTGAAACGTCTCCGCCGACATCCAACAATAAACGTCGCATGTCGATCGAATCGCCCAGCGAATCGCCCCAATGGACGTCGCCGCCGGCACGGAGAATCGCCAGACCGTCGACTTGATCGTCGGCCGATCCGACCAGCGGCGAAGCGGAAAGTTGCGCAATAACCAGACTGGTACCAGCCGCATCGTCGATCGAACCGGCGGTTTGTAACAGCAGCGAATTCGCCGCACTACCGGTATCTCTTAACGCATTGCCGTTCGCCAAAGTCGTATCGCTATCTTCATGTATGGTGACGTCGCCTAATTTCGCTAGAAAAGTAAGCGTTCCCAATTGCACGTCGGCCCCGCTGTCGGCGCCGCGATCTAATGCGTTGACGCTTTTGGCGACGACCCCCAGGTCGATATCGCCAAACTGCGAAGCGAAATATGCGTTACCTTCGATATTAAACATATCGTCGATTTCGTTCGCCAAGATGATTTGCGAATCGGCTTCAAAGATTGCGTAATCGGTCGTTTCGATCGACGTCCCACCGGCGCCGTCGATCTGCGCGTCGGTAATCGTCGCGTCGTCGGCGACGTTATCGGCGATCAGCATCGCCGTCTGTGCGAAGTTTTCGATTTCGGTTCCGCCCATCCCTTGCAGTCGCGCCGAATGCGAAATCTGCATCGACGCATCTTCGCGAATCGTCACATGGGCGCCTGCGTCCATGTCGGCAAAACCGAAAAAGGTAACGCTGCCGAGCGTGACCAGCGCACCGCTATCGACTCCGCGCGACGCCGCGTTCGGATTGGCGGCGCTGTCGACGTCGACCGCTCCGACGCTGATCTCGCGAACCGCATTCGGCGTAACGAAAAAGTCGCTATTGCCCGAAGTAAACAACGCGTTCCCGGCGACTTTCAGTTCGTCCGACTTTTCATCGGCCAAAACGATATCGCTTTGGGCGTGGAATTCGGCGAGAACAGCGATGTCGATGCGAGTCGCCGCTCGATCGCGAATGTCACCTTGGTCAGCCGCCAAAACGAGCGTCTTCGCCTGATTGAAGCCTGTTAACAGCATTCCGGAATCTTCGTAAACCGTTACGTCGCCGCCAACGCTGTGAACATGCACCGCGCCAAGATTGACCGCCGCGCCGTTATCGGTTCCTCGGACGGTCGCCGTCGCAGCCGCAGGCATTACGCCGATATCAATCGCCTGACCTCCGCTAGACGTAAAGGACGCATCTCCCTTGACGGTCAGAGTATCGCCGGCTTGATCGGCCAGGGTGATCACGGTTACGGCCGTTAGGGTCGCCCCCTTGCTGATTTCAATCGTCGTCGCCGACGCATCATGAATAAAGCTGTCGGAAACGAGTACGACCGAATCGGCGTAGTTGGCGCTGCCGCCGTCAAAGGTCGTGTCGGCGATCGTCATGCCGTCGCCAGGCGTCGCCCAAGAATTGCCGGCGTTCGATTCCGTAATATTCGCATTGCCGGACGCGTCGAAAGTTAACGTGCCGAAGTTCACGCCGTCGGAACCGTCGCCGATCGTCGCCGATCCGCTCGTTTGAAAAAACGCGTTACCTTCGACTAACAGTTGTGCGTCAGGGTCTGAATTCGCCAACAGAATATCGCCGTCGGCCAAAAATCGGGCGTCGCCGAGCAGCGTCGTAATTTCTCCGCCGGCCGAAATAATTGATCCGTCAACCCGCAATACCAGATCGTCCGCCAGATTGTCGTAGGTCATTCCGGCAAAATCGCGACTCGCTAGTTTCGTCTCTCCATCGATTTGAAAATAAGCGTTCCCTAGTCCATCCATCGCGTAAAAGGTCAAGCCGTCGACTAATACCTTGGCCCCGCTATCCGCCGCCGTCGCATCGGAAACGCCGACCCGAATATTGCCGCCGGCAAGCGTGACGAACATCGCCCCGTCGTTATCGAGGTCGCCGTCGCTATGCCCCAGCGAGTAAACGCCCAACTCGATCCCGTCGACGCTGATCTGCGTTTGATCGGCCAAATGGATTTCGCCGCCGGCGATCATTACGCTGCGGTTCGCTACGTCGACGCTGGCCCGCAATATATTTTCAGCAAGCGATCCGTCCGCATCAGCGTCAGTCAAGTCGCCGTCGGAGATCAATACGAGCGAATCGGCTTGATTCGTCAACACCAGCGGCGAACCGTTGACGTCGAAGCGTCGCGAAGCCAAGCGAGTCGAATCGGTTTCATGTATGACGACGTCGCCGCGATTGGTCGCCCCGTCGCTGCTAACGAATGTAAGCGAAGCGAATTCGACCGTCGCTCCGCTCGCCGTTGCGTCGGCGTCGCTGGCGCCGAGCGTTATCGCTTGGCCCGAGCGTGAGTAGAAAAAGGCGTTGTCTTGGGCTCCGACCCCGATCTGCAATGCGTTCGCCCCTTCGTCGGCCAAAGCGATCGATCCGTCGGCGACGATGACGGCGTCTTTCGCGTCGATCTCGATACCGTCAACGTCGCTGATGCCGGCTAGCGTACCGAGCGCTTCCAGGATCAATTGATCGCCGACGGAGATATCGTCGTCGATCACCAAATCTGTCGCGGTAAATTGGATTCGCAACGTACCGGTAATCGAATCCGGCAACGTGGGAAAAAGTGCGGCAGCGCTGACGTTGCGATAATACACGTCGCCCAAATTGCCGCCGCCTGCGGCGCGAAATTCAGCGCCGGCGATCTTATTCTCGGCGAGAAACGAAGCGATCGGCTCTCCCACCATGTTGGCCGTCACGTCGCCAAAAAGTTGAATGTCGTCTCCGTCAGCCGCTTCAAACAGGGCGTCGCCTACTTGGCTACCGTCGCCGTTGACGTCAAGGTCGATACGATCCGCCGTTAGCGCATTCCCATCTTCAACTTGCGTTATCGATCCGTCGGCCGCTAAGAATAAATCAGCCGCCAAATTGACGCCGGTCACTTGCATCGAATGGTCTTCGCGAATGGTGACGCTACCGCGGCCTTGCATCGAGTCGTCGCTAACGAACGTAAGTTGTCCCAGCAACACCATCGCCCCGCTATCAGTTCCCCGAATTACGCTGTTATCGACCCCGACCTCGATCTCCTTTCCGCCGCTTGACTGAAACGTCGCCAACTTGCCCACTTCCAGTACGTTATCCGCTTCGTCCGCCAGCCAGATTTCGCCGTCAGCATGAAACGTAGCCATGTTCGTGACGCTCACCGAGGCTTTTGCCGCATCGCTGATCGAACCAGCCGAACTTAACGCCAGCGAATCGGCCGTGCTGACTCCGCTTAAGTTCGTCGCGTCATCTTCCGCAATCGTTACCGCCGTCCCGCTAAAGGTCAGCGTCCCGAACATGAACTTATCGTCCGCTTGATCGCCGAGCGTGATATCAGTCGCCGCAGTGAACGTGGCGTTACCGGCGACGTTCAGTTCCGCATTCGCTTGGTTACTGATCGAACCAGCCGAACTTAACGCCAGCGAATCGGCCGTGCTGACTCCGCTTA
>JBITAD010000480.1:0-520 GCA_044439945.1 Blastopirellula sp. JB062 | reverse complement strand
CAGTGAACGTGGCGTTACCGGCGACGTTCAGTTCCGCATTCGCTTGGTTACTGATTGCTCCGGCCGACGTCAGTACCAGGGAATCAGCTTGGTTGATCCCGACGAGAAGAGTCGCGTTGTCTTCGCGGATGGTTACCGCGTCTTGAAGCCCCTTGCCGTCATCGCTGGAAAACGTGAGCGAACCGAACTCGACAGTCGCGCCGCTATCCGTTCCTCGAATCACGCTGTTGTCGACGCCGACTTCAATCTCTTTTCCGTCGATCGAACTGAAGGTCGCCAGATCGCCTACCTTCAAGACGTCGGTCGCGTCGGTCGCCAGGCGAATTTCTCCCTTGGCGATAAAAGTCGCCGCTTGATCAATCTCGATCGTCGTTCCGGCCGATTGCGTCAAATCCCCGCCGGCGTTCGCCGTCAGTTGCTTCGTATGCATGTCAGCGAGTTGCAAATCGTTCGCGTCATCGATCGTAATTTGATCGGCGTCGAGCCCGCCGGACGCGTTGATTGCGACTTCGCCTTGGAA
>JBITAD010000479.1:0-9866 GCA_044439945.1 Blastopirellula sp. JB062 | reverse complement strand
CGCCTAACTGCACGGTGTTACCGCGAGTAGCGTTACCTTTTATACGTCTTCTTTGGCTTTTTCGGTGCTTGACCCTCCGCGGCATTCGCGACATCGGAATCATCCCCTTCGTAAAAACCGTTGTTTATCCAAACTTGGACCCCGATGTGTCCTTGCGCTGTTTTCGCTTCCGTGAAGCCGTAGTCGATCTTCGCACGGATCGTCGACAACGGAATGGAGCCTTCGATCGCTTTGTCGCGGCGTGCCATTTCGGCGCCGCCTAAGCGTCCTGCGAGCTGCACTTTAATACCGCGAGCTCCCGCTTCCATCGTCGATTCCAACGCACGTTTCATCGTGCGGCGAAAACTCGACCGCTTCGCAAGTTGATCGGCGATATCTTCAGCAACAAGCTGAGCACGCAGCTCGGGGCGGCCGATTTCTTCGATCTTCATGTTGATTCGGCGACCAACGAGGTTTTGCAGTTCTTCCTGCAGCTTCTCGACTTCCTGCCCTTTCTGACCGATGATCAGACCGGGACGGGCCACGAACAACGTTACTTTGACTTCATCGCGAGTCCGGTCGATTTCGATTCGGTCAATACCGGCATTGCGGTACTTTTGACGAATCTTTTCGTCCGGGTGTCCGCCGATAAATTTGCGGATTCGCTGATCTTCTAGCAACAGGTCCGAATAATCTTTCTTCGACGCAAACCAGCGGCTTTTCCAGCCCTGCATCACGCCTGTACGGAAAGCGATCGGATTAACTTTTTGACCCATGCGTCAATATCCTGGTCAAACCCTAAACGGCAGTCCGCTTAGACTTCGATCTCCTCCAAGGTGACGTGAATGTGACTGGTACGCTTCAGAATCGGATATGCGGTGCCGCGTGCCCGAGGGCGGAAGCGTTTAATGATCGGACCGCCGTCGACTCGCGCCTCGGCGACGATCAAGTTGTCTTGCTTCAACGATTGACCGCGATTCTGACTGACGTCCTGAGCGTTACCCAGGGCGCTTTGAATCACCTTCTCGAGCATCCGTGCGCCGCGATGCGGTTGGTATCGCAGGATGTCGAGCGCCTCATCGGCAAACTTGCCCCGCACCAGGTCCGCAAGCGGACGCACCTTGCGGGCGCTGATACGTGCCAGCCGGTGGGATGCTTTAAATGCCATGACGATTCTCCGAAATAGCTTCGCTCTAGCGAAGTTTGCTCTGGGCTACTTTATCTCTTCTTCTTGTCAGCACCGTGACCACGGAAAGTACGCGTCGGGCTGAATTCGCCCAACTTGTGACCGACCATGTCTTCCGTCACGTACACTTTCAAGTGCGCTTTGCCGTTATGTACCATGAACGTGTGCCCAATGAATTCCGGCACGATCGTGCAGGCGCGGGCCCAGGTTTTGATGGGGTCTTTGCGGCCGGCGTCTTCCATTTTTTGCACTTTGTAGTACAGCTTTGGCTCGACGTACGGCCCTTTTTTTTGTGATCGACTCATTTCTAGGTCTCGCTAGGCGATATCTGCATTCGCTATCTGTTCGGCTTACTTGATCAACTTCAAGACGCCGTACCGACGAGAACGACGGCGACGAATAATCGCCTTGTTCGAAGCCTTTTTCTTATGACGCGTGGCGCCGCCCTTGGTCGGCTTGCCTTGCGGAGTAACTGGGTGACGACCGCCTTTGGTGCGACCTTCGCCGCCGCCGTGCGGGTGATCAACCGGGTTCATCGCGGTACCGCGAACGTGCGGACGACGACCCAACCAACGCTTGCGACCTGCTTTGCCCAGAACAACCTTTTCATGCTCCGAGTTGCTGACCTTACCAATCGTGGCACGGCAACCGGCTGGCACGCGACGAATTTCGCCGCTGGGCAACGAAAGCTGAGCCCAATCGGCTTCGCAAGCCATCAAGGTCGCGCTGGAACCGGCGCTACGGCACATTGCTCCGCCGCGTCCTGGGGCCATTTCAATATTGTGTACGGTAGTACCGGCAGGGATCTTGTTAAGCGGCAAGCAGTTGCCAACCGTCGGCGGTGCGTCGGGACCGCTCATAACAGTTTGCCCAGCCGCCAAACCATCGGGGGCGAGGATGTATCGCTTTTCGCCATCGAAATAATGAAGAAGCGCGATACGGCCTGAGCGATTCGGATCATATTGTACCGAAGCGACTTTCGCTCCTACGCCATCTTTCGATCGCCGAAAATCAATCACACGATAGCGTCGCTTGTGCCCGCCGCCGCGGTGACGAACCGTGATTTTACCCTGGTTATTGCGACCGCCGTTCTTCGTGATTTTGCGAAGAAGGCTTTTCTCCGGCTGGGCGCCTTTGGTCAGTTCGGCGAAGTCGCTAACTGACGCGTTGCGGCGTCCAGCTGATGTCGGCTTGTACTTACGAATACCCATGATCTTTTATCTCGTTAACTGCACGGACGAAATGTCCCAGCGTTAGTCATGACCAGCGGTTTAGAAGAAGTCGATACGATGTTCCGAATCCAGCGTCACCAACGCTTTCTTCCACGCTTTGGTCATGCCAGTACGAAATCGATACCGGCGAGTCTTCCCTTTTCGCGTTTGCGTCCGCACCTTGGCGACCTTAACTTCAAAAAGCGTTTCGACGGCACGTCGAACGTCTTCTTTCGTCGCCTGAGGGCTCACTTCAAATGCGTACTGATTATTTTCGGTCGAACGCTCTACGCCTTTTTCGGTGACGAGCGGTCGAACGAGCACCTGATGCGGGTCAAGCGTCAGTTTTGAATTGTTCGTGGTGGTAGCCATGATGGCCTCTACGTGCTAACGAAGCTGATTCGCGTTACTCGGCAGTCGCTTCGGCGGATTTCGCCTGTGCCGCTTTTTCCTTCATCGCATCTAGCGCCGATTTAGTAACGACCAGACGCTTGGGCGACAGAATTTTCAGTGCGTTCAACTCTGAAACGGGGCTGACCGTCACCTTTTCGATATTGCGTGCGCTCTTGTAGACGTTTTCGTCTTGCCCGGCGATCGTGATCAATGTCGATCCGCCGTACACTTTCAACGCTTTCAGGGCGTTCGCTACCGTCTTAGTCTTCACCTCGGAAAGGGTCAGATCATTGAGCACTACGACCTGACCGCTTTCGACCTTCGAAGCGAAGGCCATACGCGTCGCCAGTTGCAGCGCCTTACGGTTAAGGCGATACGAATAGTCACGAGGTCGTTTCGCATGAATATGACCGCCGCCGCGACGAACGCCGCTGCGTTTGTGACCTGCGCGTGCGTTACCGGTCCCTTTTTGGCGATACATCTTCTTTGTCGACCCAGCAACCTCGCCGCGGGTCTTGGTGCGGTGAGTACCTTGCCGCAAGTTGGCTTGATACATCACGACCGCATCGTGCAATAGCTGTTTGCTAATACGTGGCGCGAGTTCCGACAGCTCGATATCGTAGCTGCCGACTTTTTCGCCAGCGGTATCAAATATTGGCAGACTTGGCATGTCTCGTGACTCTTCTAGGTTTCGCGAATCTCGCAAATGCGAAATGGAAACTTAAACCATGTTCGTTGCTTTGACGACGACATAACCGCCGTTCGGTCCTGGGGCGGCGCCATAGACGAGAATCAGATTATTCTCTTCGTCGACCTTTACCACCTTCACGTTGCGCTGCGTCACCTTCGCGTTGCCGTATTGGCCTGACATATTCAGACCTTTAAAGGTACGGCTCGGATAGGCTGAACACCCAGTACCGCCGGTATGACGATGCACTTTCTTCACGCCATGCGAAGCACGCTGGCCGGCAAAGTTGTGTCGCTTCATCACGCCCGCGTAACCGCGGCCCTTGCTAGTGCCGACGATGTCCACCGCTTTAACTTCGGCGAGAGCCCCAACTTTGACTTCTTGACCGAGCTCATAGCCTTCGATCGAGCCTCGCAGTTCTCGCACGAACCGCTTCGGCTCGCAATCGGGCTTCGCGGCGGCCTCAACCCCGGCGGCGGCCAGCTTCTTGGCTCGCTTGCTTGATAGAGAGGCGACTTGACCACGCTCACTACGACTGGCCAGGCGACGAGGCTTATCGCTAAAGCCTAGCTGCACTGCTTCGTAACCATCGCGCTCCTGCGTTTTCAACTGGAGCACGTGACACGGACCTGCTTCAATAACCGTCACCGGGATGATGTTGCCAGATTCGTCAAAAACCTGGGTCATCCCGACCTTACGGCCGAGTATGCCTATTGCCATTTTTCGTATCTCTATGCGGTCTGTCGCCTTGCCTGCCAGGATCGACCTAACGGTCGATTACCCGAGAGGCTTCCAGCCATGCAGATACATCCGGGTAAATAATTGAAATGCGAACCGCCGACTAGCGCGAGGTCGCCTTAATCTTAATATCAACGCCCGCCGGCAGATTGAGCTTGTTCAAAGCTTCAATCGTCTTGGCCGTCGCCTGCACAATATCGATCAATCGCTTGTGAGTGCGAATCTCGAACTGCTGACGCGCCTTCTTATCGACGTGCGGCCCGGACAGAACGGTGTAACGCTCAATCCGAGTCGGCAACGGAATAGGCCCGTGAACCTCCGAATGCGTTCGCTTGGCGGTATCTACGATTTCGAGAGCACTCTGATCAAGGATCGAGTGGTCGTAGGCTTCCATCCGAATGCGAATAACTTCTTGGGACACGGAACCGTTTCCTTCGCTACAAAAGCCCGACTCTCGCCGAGCGAATCTCTCTTTAACGATCCCAGTCAGCAACTGGGAAACCGCCAATCTTAGAAATTGCAGAGAGCGTCGTCAATGGGCAGGGGATAGTTTGCTGGGTAATTTCGTTCGAAAAGGGAAAGTTCCCCTGGGCGATGGGGATATCTCGTCGATAGCACGTCATCGCCAAACGCCAAAAATAGGCAATTTCTACATCAAAAACGAATTTGCGACTTCCTGGGGCGCCGCGGCGTATTTCAGCGGCTCCATCGAAGAACTGGCCCTTCCTTGGCTTAAACTTCGCATTGCGCTTGAATATCCGAATAATTCGGCCAGCGGAGCGTGCGCTTCGATCAACGCTTCGCCGCTGCGGTTTTCAGTTTTCGCAATTTCGCCGCGTCTTTTCATGATATCGCCGACGAAATCGCCTAAATTTTCCTCCGGAGTCACGATCTGCAGCCTCATTATCGGCTCCAGCAACACCGGATGCGCCTCTTTCATCCCCCTTTCAAAGGCGTCGCCGGCCGCGATCGCAAAAGCCGTCTCGTTCGAACCGACCTCTGCCGTCTCGCCATCGAGAACGGTAATGCGAATATCGCCCAGCGGAAACCCGCCGATCATGCCGCCGCCTGCACCGCGCTGACGCAGCTCTTCCATGGCGGCCTCGATAAGCGGAAATGGGACGCGATCGGGATTGCACTTGCTGATCACCGTGACCGGCTGCGATGAATCGTCAACATGTTCGATCTGAATGGTCAATTTTGCGAATAGTTGCTGCCCCCCGACCATGCGATGACATTCGCCGGTCGTTTTAGCCGTGCCGCCGACGGTTTCACGATAACTTACGCGCGGTTTATGGACCTTGACGTCAAGCTTGAAATCACGGAGCAAGCGATGCCGGATCACCTCGAGATGCAATTCGCCCATCCCGCTGATGATCGTCTGCCCCGTATCGACGTTCTCCGTCGCGCGAAACGTCGGATCTTGGCGCTTCATCATTTCAAGCGTGTCGCTTAGCTTATCTCGCTCGGCCGATGATTCCGGCTCAATCGCCATTGCGATCACGGTCTCGGGAAATTCGATCGATTCCAGCAAAACCGGCGATTTCGTCTCGCACAGCGTGTCGCCGGTCACCGATTGCCGCAGCCCAAACACGCCGACAATATCGCCTGCGCCGGCCGACTCGACCTGATCTTTGCGCGAGGCCTGGATGTGCCACAACTGGGCGCAATTCTCTTTGATGCCTTTACCCGGATTTAAGAGCCGCGAGTTCTGGCGAAGCGTGCCGGAGTAGATCCGCACCCAAGTCATGTCGCCGTGCTTCGCCGGCAATATTTTGAAAACCAGCCCGCAAAAGGGCTCTTCAGGATCAGGCTTGCGAACCTCTTTCGCATCCTTCTTACTTGGATTCGTCCCTTCAACCGGCGGAACGTCTTGCGGGCTCGGCAAATAGTAAGTCACGGCGTCGAGCACCGGCTGCACCCCGATGCCATCTAACGCCGAACCGCACAACACCGGCTGAATCTGCTGCGAAAGGGTCGCTTGACGCAATACGCTGCGGAGCAGATCGGCAGGAATCGGCGATTCAGCTAAGCTCAACTCCATCAACTCTTCGCTTAGGTCGTAGAGCGGCTCTAGCATCTTCTCTCGCCAGTCAAGGGCACGCTCTAGCTGATCCTCAGGAATTTCGCTTAGCTTCACTTGCGGCGGCGAGACGTCGTTATCAAACGTTAATAATTTCATCTCGACCAGGTCGATCACCCCGCGAAAAGCCTCGGCAAGATGGGGCGGCCCGGCGCCAATCGGAATTTGGATCGCCACCGGATTGGCCTTGAGACGGCTACGAATCTCGGCGAGCGTCCCCTCGAAATTCGCCCCTTCACGGTCCATCTTGTTAATAAAAGCGAACCGAGGTACGCGATAGCGATTCGCTTGACGCCAGACCGTTTCGCTTTGCGCCTCGACCCCTTCGCGAGCGCTAAAGACGACGACCCCGCCGTCGAGTACGCGCAAACATCGCTCAACTTCAGCCGTAAAGTCGACGTGCCCCGGGGTATCGATCAAGTTGACGACATGCCCGCGCCACTGAAACGTGACGCAAGCCGAATAGATCGTGATGCCGCGTTCGCGCTCTTCCTCGTCAAAGTCGGTTTCAGTCGTTCCCTTGTCGACGGCGCCGACTCGGTGCGACGTGCCTGAATAGTAGAGCATCCGCTCGGTCACGGTGGTCTTGCCCGCATCAATATGAGCGATCACGCCGATATTGCGAATTGTCTCAAGCTTACGGTTCATTTCTCGTGTCTCTAGCCAGCACGGTTCGTCAGGAATCGCTCATTTTCGTTTCCGCCGCGGCGGACGACTACCCCCTGCCAAGCGAACTAGCGCACGATTCGCTCAGCGCATAAAAAAAACCGCACCGAAAAAAATCGGAGCGGTTTTCGTCGAGTCTATTTTCCTACCAGGCGAAGTGAGCGAACGCCTTGTTGGCATCTGCCATGCGGTGCACGTTTTCGCGGCGAGTGACTGCGGCGCCTTCGCGGTTGTAAGCGGCGAACAATTCGTCCGCCAACTTCAGGTGCGTCGGACGCCCCTTCTTGTCGCGTACGGCCAACAGCAACCAACGAATCGCCAACGATTGCTGACGGGTGCGGTTGACCTGCATCGGCACTTGATAGGCGGCGCCACCGACGCGCTTCGAGCGAACTTCGATATGCGGCTTGACGTTTTCAACCGCTTGCGTGAAGACGTCTAGCGGCTCGGCGTCCGGGGCCTTCTTTTTGAGCTCATCAAGAGCATTATAGAAAACGTTTTGGGCGACAGTCTTCTTGCCGTCGTACATCAAGCAATTGATAAACTTGCTGACCAACAGCGACCCGTATCGCGGATCGGGCTTCAAGGTGTCGCGGCTGGCGGTAATCCGGGCCATGGTTTGTTCCTAAGCGTATTGTTCGGGATTGAGGAGCGTTAGCCCTTCTTGGCGCCATATCGGCTGCGAGACTGCTTTCGACCGTTCACGCCGAGGGCGTCGAGCGACCCGCGGACGACTTGATAGCGAACGCCCGGCAAGTCGCGAACGCGACCGCCGCGAACCAACACGATCGAGTGCTCTTGCAAGCTGTGGCCTTCGCCGGGGATGTAGACGGTGACTTCCTTGCCGTTCGACAAACGAACGCGGCAAATCTTACGAAGAGCCGAGTTCGGCTTCTTCGGCGTCATCGTACGCACCTGGAGGCAAACGCCCCGTTTTTGCGGGCACTTCTCGAGGACCGGCGACTTCGAGAACTTGCGTTTCTTCTTACGCGGTCGCCGAATCAACTGATTAATCGTGGGCATCGAAAGTCCGTATGGCTGCTACTATTTGAGCAATTGTGTGCGGTGGAAACCAATCAAAATAACGTATCGGCGACGGCTGTCAAGCCGTAATCACCTGTCAAGATCGGTCAAAAAAAGGAAAGAAACGTGCCGCTCATTAAGCGGAAGCGGCACATTGCTTCGGGTTTCTGTCGAATCTGCTAAGAAAAGCTAAACGGTGATGAAAAGCGACTCGCTAGAGATTCGTTTGTAATCTGGCAGTTCAGGGAACCGATTTACGAAATTTCCCTGTTGCCTGCCGCAAACGCCGCCTGACAGGCTTCGCGGCATTTTTTATTCGATCGCAATTAGCCGTTTGGCTCATCACCGCCGATGTCGGACGGATCAAAGATTGTCGGCTCGCTTGCCGGCGGCGGCGATTCCGGTTCCGGCCCAGCGGCGGGTTCCGGCGGAAGTTGACCGCCGCCTAACAGACTATCTAGGGCTGACGGCGTAGCCGAAGCGCCTCCTTCGTCCATCAACAGCGGGAAGCTTTCTTCGCGGGTTTGTTCGCGTCGGAAGTTTTGCGCCATTTCGGCCAACGCTTCGGGATTGATGCGAACTTCGGCGTCTTGGAAACTGCGGAAACCGGTACCGGCCGGAATCAAGTGCCCCAAGATGACGTTTTCTTTCAGACCGACCAAATGATCGACCTTGCCAGCCAAAGCGGCCTCGGTCAGCACTTTGGTCGTTTCCTGGAAACTTGCCGCCGAAATGAAGCTGGAACTTTGCACCGCCGCCTTGGTGATACCCAGCAACTGGGTCGACGCGGTCGCCGGTTTGGGACGCGTCCCCTTGGCCGGCTTGCCTCCCAAAGCTTCGATCTGAGCGTTCTCTTGCTCCAAAGCGTCTTTCGGCACGATCATCCCTTCGCTGAACTGCTGACTGTCTCCCGGATCGGAAACCTTCAAACACTTCGCGAGATGCTCGTTCGCCGAGCGGAACTCGATCTTGTCCATCACCAAACCAGGCAGCAACGTGGTATCGCCCGGCTTGTCGACCATCACTTTTCGCAGCATGCGAGCGACGATGATCTCGATGTGCTTATCGTTGATTTCCACACGTTGACTGCGATAAACCCCTTGAATCTCGTGAAGCAGGTATTGTTGAACCGCTTCTTCGCCAGAGATTCGCAGAATATCGTGCGGAACCAGCGGCCCATCGATGAGCGATTGTCCGGCTCGCACGATGTCGCCCGAGTGCACCAGGAATCGCTTACCATGCGGAACCAAGTGCTCGCGTTCGACCCCGGTCTCGTTGCGAACGATAATCGTTCGCTTACCGCGTTTCTTTTCGCCGAGAATTTCGACCGTTCCGTCGATTTCAGCCATAACCGCCGGATCTTTCGGCTTGCGAGCTTCAAAAATCTCGGTCACACGCGGCAGACCGCCGGTGATGTCTTTAATACCGCCCGATTCGCGCGGCGTATTCGCGATCACGGTACCGGCGTTAATGACCCGGCCTTCTTCAACTTCGATGTTCGCCTTTTCCGGCATGTAATAGACGTCAAGCGGCTTGCCGTCTTCGTCTTCGACGACCAGCTGCGGGTGCAGGTCCCCTTTATGCTCGGTGATCGTACGGCGCGTGGTACCGCTGGTATCACGTTCCAGCCGCATCGTTTCGCCTTCGACGATATCTTCGTAACGCACCTTACCGCTTACTTCCGACAAAATCGGAATCGCGTGCGGGTTCCAGGTACAAAGAACGGCGCCGGTGGTGACTTCGTCGTTTTCGTCGACGTCCAAAATGGCGCCGGTCGGGACCGAGTAGTTCTCGATTTCGCGTCCCTTCGAGTCGACGATCGCAATCTCACCGTTTCGGGTCAGCACGACGTTTTTGCCTTCGTCGTTTTTCGCCAAGCGGAGACGGGTAAATTTGACG
>JBITAD010000478.1:0-9881 GCA_044439945.1 Blastopirellula sp. JB062 | reverse complement strand
TGTGGCATTTGCGCGGCAAAAAAAGAGCTTACGTCTACCCGCCGTACGACGAACGGTTTGTGACGCAAGCGATGATCGAAGACGTCATTTGCGGCGAAAGTTATGAAGAGTTGGCCTACGATTCTTCGTTTGACGACAGCGCCTTCGTTTGCGAACTAGAGCCGGGACAAATGGTGACCTGGCCGCAAAACACGCCGCACCGCGTGACTAACGTCGAAGGATTGAACGTTTCTCTGACGACCGAACACAAAACGCCGAAAGCGATTCGACGAATCAAACTGTTTCGCGCGAATCGTTTCTTTCGGCATCAATGCGGCTACCAACATTTGTCGACGGCGACCGAAGGCATCGGCTATAACATGAAAATGGCCGCTTTTTCCTTCGTCAAAGCGTATCGCAAGTTGCTTCGCAAAAAGTCGGGCAATTACGCCTATCCCGTTACCTTTGAACTTGATCCGATGAATCCGACGCAAGTTCGCGAGACATCGGCCAAGTAAACTGTTTATCGAGGGCGGGCCTCGACGTCTTGCAGCAAACGTTCCGACCAATACGACGCGTGCGTTTGACGCAATTTGGCGGCGTCGACCAGCAAGTCTCGACGCTCTTCCAGCGACATCGCGTCGAGTGATTGCGTATCGAGCTGCGGATCAATAGGCGAGGCGTGACTTAACTGTGCGATTGCCAGATGCGCCGCCATAGCACGGGGATCGCGTACTAATCGTTCCAGACACGCCGCTTCGTTTGGTACAGGTCGTGCAAAATATTTTTGCTGCCGCCGCATGACTTCGCATGGCGCTATTTCTTCCGCTATCAGCAAGCGTTCTTTTTGGCGTAGCCAACGACCCAACTGCGGCGAACTAAGGATCAAGATCAAAGGCGCCGCGCCCAGCCAACTTGCGATCAGCGGTGAGAACCAAATTAGTGCGGTCGGATTCAGCAGCCCAATCAACGTCGCGGCGAGCATCGCTAAGACGCATAGTTTCCACCCGACCGCCCAGGCGTCTTCCCAGGTCAAGTTGACGTCTCCCCGATTTTGGGCGTTCCATTCGACCCTGCGGCCACGCAGCGTTGCAATGACGAACTGCGTGTGGAACCACATCAACAACGGTGCGAATAACGTCGAAGCGAGCGTTTCCAGCGCCGCGTCGAGCCAGAGAGCATGTGTCGAGCGACGGTTTTCGATTGGGGGCGAAGCGATAAAATCGGCGACCGCCAATAGCTTTGGGGTCATCAACAAAAACAGCGTGCCGACCAGCAGCAGCGACGACGCCCATGCGACGCTAACGCCTAGCGTCGTAACGCCGGCGTTGGAAACGCTAAGCAGCAACGTCATTTGCAAGACGACGAACGCCAGCCAAAGCGGACTGGCCAAGTACGAAAAGGCCCCGCACAGCAGATGCCAACGGTTGCTCAATGGCAACGGACAGCGAACTAAAAAATTGAGATGTTGCAAGTTGCCCTGGCACCAGCGCTGATCGCGCTGCAGATAATCGAGTACGGAGCCTGGAGTCTCTTCGAAGCTGCCTCCCAGATCGTCGGCGATCTGCACTTTCCACCCGGCGCGGCGGAGCAGGGCGGCTTCGACAAAGTCATGGCTCAGGATCTCGCCGCCAAGAGGGCGTTCGCCTGGCAAGACGGGAAGCCCGCAACTTTGAACGAAAGCCCGCGTACGAATGATCGCGTTGTGTCCCCAGTAGTTGGCGGCGTCTCCGCACCAATGTCGATAACCCCGTAAGAAACTGTCGCCGTAGGTCGCGGCGGCAAACTGTTGCGATCGCGCCAAAAGCGAGGCGCCGTTTATCGGTCGCGGTGGAACTTGGATCAACGCCAGTCGCTCGTCGCGCTCGATGCGTCGGACCATTTCGACCATCGTCTCGGCCGTCATCAAGCTATCGGCGTCAAGCACAATCAGATAGCGATATCGGCCTCCCCAACGTTCGCAAAATTCGGCGATATTGCCTGCTTTTCGGGCGACGTTTTTAGGGCGGCGTCGATAAAAAATCGCCGGTTTCGTCGCATCGCTCGTCATTTCGAGCCAGATCGCTTCTTCTTCGGCGGCGATATCAGGATCGGTCGTATCGCTAAGCAGAAAAAATTCGAAGGTTTCGCCGCCGCCGATTTTCGCTAGTTCTTCGCGCATGGCGCGAACGCCGGCCGCAACCCGCCGAGGAGATTCGTTATAGATGGGGACTAAGATCGCCGTCGCAGGCAACTTGGCGATTTCGTCAGGCGATACAGTGGGCGGGATCGACTTCTCCGGTTTGGGCAATAGCCGCCCGACGATCGACATGCCGAGTCCATAGCCGAGCCATCCGGTCAACATTATAAAAAGCGTGCCGGCGACCGCGTCGATGGGGCCCCAACCGCCGTCCGCGGCGGCGATGTCTAAAAAGAGCCAACTCAACAACGCACAAACCGTCAAGGCGATCGTAATAATCGATGCTCTCGGAGCGTAGCTCGCGATCGAGGTCGCCGTCCGCCAGAGGAGAGTCGTAGATTTCGTATTTTTCACGTTGACCTGCGTTTCTCTGCCTTGCCGTATTTTCTCAGTTCCAAAAACGCATGCGGCCCAAACATGCGTTATAGCAATCGCATGGCGTAGGCCAGTTGTCGCATTACGTCTTGCGTTCTTCGCCATGCGGCGACGTAAAATTCGGGACGTACGACGATCGGAGGCTCGTACAAATCTTGCAACCGCATCGGCGCTCCGGCTTCGTTCGGTACGACGTTGATTCGTTCGAATTCGTGGTAACGCGACTCGGGGCGATTCAAAAATTCTTGCACGCCCAAGTAAATCATCACTCGCGCCCGCTCTCTGCCGTCCAGATCGGGAGGAAGCTTCGACAGGGCGAAGTCAATCAATTCACGCGTCGCTCGGCCGGCTTGTTGCGGATCGTCGAGCCCATAGGCGACGACGTATCGCAGCAGCGCTCGCCGCGCAAGTACGACTTGCGGGTCAGCCGGCGACTGAGGCTCAATCACGGTTGACATTGGTAGCTCCATGTTTCGCTTAAGTAATCGGATCCATCCTTTAAATAGGCGCGAATCTCGCGACTTGCGCCTGGTTTGCCGGCCGTCGTAAAAGTCGCGACCAGGCGGTTTCCTTGCCGGACCAACTTTGTGCGACTTTCAATTTGCAAGTCCGTATCGATCATCAGTTCGGGATCCGCCTCCGGCGCTACTCCCGAAAAACTTAATGTAATTTGAGTTCGATCATCGGCTTGGGGCTCGATCAACGAACGGGCGACTTTGCCGCCGGCATGTTGCGGCGGATCGCCCGGCCCGAACTCGACGTCATACGCTAAGTCAATCACGTCGCCGCACCGTATCGGCGCTTCGGGCGTCCAAAACGTCGCTAGATTATCGATCCATTCGCCAGGCGATTCGATCTCTAGCAGTTCGACACGTCCAGCTGGAAACGGCGCATGCGGCCGTATCCAAACGGTAGGGCGTCGATGATAGTTCGCCTCGTCGTCTTGATAATTCGTTCGCAGGCGATCGCGCTGCAGCAGGCCGAATCCTTGGGTTCCAGGGAAGGAAAAAGAGGAAAGCCGAGTCGCGTCGGGATTGCGCACCGGACGAAACAGCCGCTCGCCTGTAATCGACTCAACCAAGAGACCGTCGGAATCATGCACTTCTGGCCGGGCGTCTTTTCCTTGGGGCGGCGCTTGGCCGTCGCCCCAACTCCACATGCTCGTGATCGGCGCGACGCCTAGCTTTTCTATATCGTTACGAGCAAGCAGGCGAGCGCGGACTTTAATTCGGGTCCAATCGCCGGGAGTCGTCGTAAACTGATACAGCCCGGTCACGCTCCGGCTGTCTAGCCAAGCGTAAAACGTCGCTTGCTGATTGTTGGTCGGCTTCTCGAGCCAAAATTCGCGGAAGATAGGGAATTCTTCTCCTTGGGGAGAACCGCAGTCGATCGCCAAGCCGCGCGCCGAAGCGCCATAGACGGTGTCGGTTGCAACCGCGCGAAAGTAACTGGCGCCTAAAAAGGCGACAACTTCCGACAAAACCGAATTCGCTTGAAAACGATTCCACAATCGAAAACCGGCGTAACCGATCGGATCTCCCTTTAAATGATTCGGATCGATCACGCCTTGGTGATATTCAAACAGGCTCGTATCGAACTCGACCGTTTCGGCGTCGCTCTCTTGCGAAGAAAACTGATTTAGGCGAATCGGTTCGCGAAAAATGTAACCAGGATGGAAGTAATCAAGCCGCCACGAGGTGTCGCTTTCTTTCCATTGCTTCTTAGCAGGATCAAATACAATCTTACGAAATTCGTCATAACCCAGTTCCGCCAAGGGGCCGTAGTCGACGATGGGAAAGGCGTTATCGCCAAATTTTCGTTTCTCGATCGTTTGCCAGAGCGTTTCAAACCGAGGCGACGTTTCATCTTCTTTTCCGGCGACGACGCCGAACAGATGATGATCCGCGACGGCATGCGGAGAGCACAAGCCGATCGCGATCAGCGAAAAAAACAAGATGGCGGAGTATCGCCAATTGGGGATCCCGAAAGTAGTAATAAACGACAACATATGAGACTTCTCCGTTCCTAAGAGTGCGCCGCTCTAAGAGCAAGAGTCGTGCCAGAGTTCACCTTAGTCGGCCGACGTTAAGTCGGGTACGAAGTCAATTTAAATTGAGATCGGAGAAAATGAGGAAGGTTTCATATCAATAAGATTTAGTTTGTCGGCTATGCGATCGGAGATTCCATAGAAACCCCTTTAACGGCAGTTGAATGAACCGTTGCTCTCTTTCTGCTATTCTGAAGAGATCGTCGCGAGTAGCGTTGCGATTGCTTAGCGCAAGATCCTATTGATGCGTCGTCTGATTTCCAAGCGACCAGATCGACTAAGAAACGAGCAGTCGCTAGCGGCATGCTGCTTACTCGTTTAGCCAAAATCTTCGATTTGTGCCTGATTTTCATTCAACGTTGTTGTAGACATTCAGTCGTTTTTCGCCCCCCCAATCTTGAGATTCGTATGAACGTTTCCCGTTATTGCTTGGTCATTGCCTGGGTGTTGTTTTTCTCACTCGGACGTCTCTGGCTATCTCCTTCATTGGGCGAAGAGCAATCGTCGCCAAGCTATGACGTGGTTGTCATTGGCGCAACCCCTTGCGGGATCGCGGCCGCCTGCGCCGCCGGGCGAGAGAAGAAATCGGTCTTGCTGGTCGAACCGACGTCGCGAATCGGCGGTCTCGTGACTAACGGTTTGTCGCACCCTGACTTTCGTACTTTTGAGGCGTTGACGGGCGCGTACAAAGATTTTACGGATCGCGTACTCGCCGCTTACCAAGCCGAATATGGCGCCGAATCTCAACAAGCGAAGACCTCGCTGCAAGGAACGCACGCCGAACCGAAAGTGAATTTGGCGGTTTACCAACAAATGCTTGACGAGCTTCCCAACGTAACTCTGCTGTTAGAGCGTCAGCTTGAGAAAGTCGAAGTCGACGAGAATCATCGCTTGTACAGCGTTACCGTGACCGATGCTAAGGAGACGACGCGGAAAATCGTCGGCAAGGTATTTATCGATGCGACGTATGAAGGCGATCTGATGGCCGCCGCCGGGGTTCCCTTCGCCGTTGGTCGCGAGGGACGCGACGCGTATGACGAGTCGCTCGCGCCGGAAGTCGCCGATGATCAGGTGCAAGGGTACAACTTTCGGTTGACGATGACCGACCACGCTGACAATCGCGTCTTGTTCTCTCGGCCTGAAGGCTATGATCGAACCGAATTTCTGCCGCTGCTCAAACTGTTGGAGAGCGGTCAATTGAAATCTGCAGCTTATAAAATGTCGGAAGAATCGACGACGAAGGCGATTTATAAGTTGCATGATCCCAATCTGCCCAACGGCAAGTATGACGTTAACGACGTCTCGCGCGGCGTCGTCCGCTTGTCGTTGCCGCAGTTGAACGACGCCTGGCCGACCGGCGACTCCGAGACTCGTGCCAAAATCTTCGCCGCTCATCGACGGCATAATATCGGCTTGATGTATTTCCTGCAGAATGACGATCAGGTTCCGTCCGACGTCAAATCGGCGGCTCGGCGATGGGGGCTATGCCGAGATGAATATGTTGAGAGCTCGCATTTGCCGCAACAACTTTACGTTCGCGAAGCAAGGCGGATGAAAGGGAAGTCGGTTTTTACGCAAAGAAACGTCAGCGCCGCCGCCGACAATGACGTTCGCAGCCGATTCGCCGCCGATGCGATTGCGATGGGCGATTACGGACCGAACTGCCACGGAACCGCGCACGAGAGACCGACGATCGGCGGCAAGCATAGCGGCGAGTTTTACCATCGGGTCGCTCCCTATCAAATTCCGTACGGCGTCATTCTTCCGAAGGAACATCCTAACTTGCTGGTTCCATGTGCGATGTCGGCTTCGCATGTAGGATTTTGCGCTTTACGTTTTGAGCCGATTTGGGCCTCGTTGGGGCAAGCGGCAGGCGTCGCGGCGAACCTCGCAATCGACGCTCGTCTGCCGGTGCAACAAGTCGATCCGGTTGCGATTCGTCAGCGACTGCACGCTGCGGGAGCAGCGACGATTTACGTTAGCGACGTCCCGCGCGAGCATGACGACTTCGCGGCCGTACAGTGGTGGGGCTCGCTGGGAGGCTTCCATGGTTTGCATCGCATCGCCGCCGATCAATTCGGGCGCCGGGGCGAACATCGGCGGGGGCAATACTACGCCGCTTTTCCTCAGCATGCGGCGGAATTAGATCGTCCGCTCGACGAGAAACTGCGGCAAACCTGGCTGACGCTAGCGGCGCAGCATGAGATCGCCGACAAAAAGCTGTCTGCCGCGACCACTCGACGCGAGTTTGTACGGGCCGCCTACCAATCGGCCCAGCGCGACCGCTAACAAGGCCTTTTATCGCTCTTCACATGCGACTAGCGGCGAACGCGGATTATAAAACCTTGCTCAATTGGCCGAAGGTTGCGACAATCAATAGCGACCTTTGGATGCGGACGAAGTCATCCTCTTGCGCCCCCCACCTTACGCAGTAGTCGCTTGCTCATGGCGGTAAAAGTAAAAAAAAGCTCCGCATTGTTGGCTTTAAATATCACTCCCTTAATCGACGTCGTGTTTTTGCTGCTCGTCTTTTTCATGGTGATGACTCGATTTGACGACGAGGATTACAAATTAGAGGTTGTATTGCCGACTGCGAGCGAAGCGCAACCGTTGATCGCCCAGCCCCGCGAGTTGATTATCAATATTGACGTCGAGGGAAAATATCATGTGCAGGGCGAATTCGTTTCGTTGGAACAACTCGAAAAAATCTTAGCGCAAACCTCCGCCGACAATCCGGACGCGTCGGTGATTATTCGTGCCGACAGACGATGTCGATTGGAATTTCCGGTGAGCGTGATGAACGCCTGCAATAAAGTTCGGCTAACGAATTATTCGATAACCACTTCAGCGCCAGACGCGCATTGACCGACTTCATGCCAGATGTGAATCGACGGCGACAATCTAGCGACTCGAAATCGAGCGAATGGGAAGAACGGAGTTGGCCGGTCTACGGTTCGCTTGCGCTGTTGGTCGGTTATTTCGCCGCGGTGAGTTTAGCGTTATTCGATTGGGATCACCCCCAATGGTTCTTCAACGCCAAGTTCTATCTGACGCTGGCCCCGCTCATGCTGCTGTTGGGGTTGGCGCTGGTGAAGTTCTCGGAACAACGCGCGATTCGGCGTGGGATTCAGCTTTCGATCATCCTGAGCTTGATCATGCATTTGAGCCTTTTCGTCGGGATGGTCGCGCTTGATTTGGTCAGCGTACCGCAAGGCGATGACGCCGTCGCTAGTCGCCGTAAAGCGCAGCGCGACCCGGTGATCTTGCCCGACTATCATCCTTCGCAATGGGACGCGACGAGCGAGACCCAGCAAGATTTTGAGAAGCCGGTCGAAACGAGCGAAGCGAAGCCGGAGCAGAAGCAGGTCGAGCGACGTACGATTGAGCCGGAGCGGACCAGTCTTGAAAAAACGCCGACCGTCGACCCTGCCATGCAGCGCGAGGCGACGCCGAATACGCCGACCAAAGTCGCTCGACAAGAGCGAACGCCTGCCGAGACGTTGCAACAGTTGCCGTCGAAACTTAGCCGCAATTCGGCCGAGATGGAGAACCGAGAGCGACCGCCGGAGCAAATCGAAGTCAAGCGTCAAGCCGATCCGCTATCGCCGCAGTCGACCGCCGCAAAAGCGGAATTAATGCGAAAACGAAACGCCCCTTCGCAATCGCGTCAAACGACCCAGGTCGAAGCGGCCGCCAGCGCCGCAGCCTCGTTGAGCCGTCGCGAAACGGAGCGGCAACCGCAGTTAGCCGCTTCGAGCGCGGCGCTGCAACGTCAATCGGCCGAACCCGCTTTGGCCGCTGTTTCGCCAGCCGCGCCCGCGCAGCGCAGGGCTGATCCGCAATTGACGCCTGCGTCGCCAGCGACTTCGGCCGCACGTCGCAACGCGGCTGAAGCCGCTTCTTCAATGCAAACGGCGCCGACCGTCGCCGCAACGGCGCGCCCCAACGACGCGATGTCGAAAGCCCAGGTCGCCGCTTCGTCGAGTAAAATTTCGCCCGCGTCTTCTGCGAAGCTTGCCAAAGCGGATGGCGCACGTGCGTCTCCCCAAGCGTCCTTATTTACCGAGCCTATCGACTACGCCGCCCAGGCCGCCTCGCGAAATCCGAGTCAATTATCGAGTGCGGCGACTGAGCTCGGCCGGGGCGACCTCGGATCCGGATCTGGCGTCGACGGTGCGGTCGGCGAAATGCTAGGGGGCGTCGAATTAGGCGTCGTACGAATTGCTTCGCAAGCGGCGATGCGACGGGCCGCTAACGACGGAAATCCTGCGCTTGACGAAACGTTGTCTGGCGGCGGGCGAGAGAGCGGAATTTCGGGGCGAACCGGCAGCCGGCGCTCGCCGAGCGCGGCAGCGTCGCTTGACGGCATTGCCGCCGGCTCGGACCAACCCAACCGCAGCGACGGCCAAACCGATGGTTCGCAACTTGCCTCAGGCGAAACCGGCGGCAAGACCGAACTGACGCGACAAGCAGCCATGGGAGTGACGAGTCGAGCGGGCGACGGCGCCGCAACCGCGGCGTCAATGAGCAATCGATCGCTTGGTTCTCGTGGAGACCGGGCCGAAGCGGCAACGGGAGATGCGATCGCTTCGGCCGTCGAAATTGGCGGCGCTCGCTTGGGACGCAGCCAAGGCCCGACCAGCGGTCCAACGGCCGTAATGGTCGCCGGCGATGCGACGGAAATCGGCGGCGCATCTCGCGGAGAGGGCGTCGCCGACGGTAACTCGGGCGGATCGCCTGGCGCCGCGAGCCCTAGTCTCGCGAAACAAGGCGCCGAGCATGCGTCGAGCGTCAAAGTAAACGCCGACGAGGGCGCCGGCGGGCTTGGAGATCGCATGGCGCCGGCAGTCGGGGCTATCGCTCGCCGGCGAGCCGATGAAGCTCCGCAACTAGCCATTAACATGACTCGTTTTCCGGTTCGCGCTTCGCGATCGGGACTGCCGAAAATTTCTTCGGCTATCGCCATGCCGACCGAAGCCTTCCGCCGTCGTATGATGCGTGAGGAAAAAACAGGGGAGGGGGCTGACGGACCTTCGCCCGAAGTGCGCGAAGCGATTGAACGAGGCCTGGCTTTTCTCGCGCGTCATCAAATGCCCAACGGCAGTTGGAGTTTGAAGAACTTTCCGTTGACGCAACCTGATCATGCGGCCGAATATCGCGACGAACGTTCGCGCATGGATTCGGATACGGCCGCCACCGGGTTAGCGTTGTTGGCGTACTTGGGCGCCGGCTACCATCATCTTGACGACAAGTATCAGAACGAAGTGCGCAAAGGGCTCGCTTTTCTAATCGCAAATCAGC
>JBITAD010000477.1:8161-9915 GCA_044439945.1 Blastopirellula sp. JB062 | reverse complement strand
CTTCGACGGCATGAAAAAGATGTACGTCGATGGAGAGACGGCGATTTATTACATTACCGTCGGTAACGAAAATTACGCCATGCCGGCGATGCCCGAAGGCGCCCAAGAAGGGATTGTTCGCGGGATTTATAAATTGAATTCTCGCGATGCCAGCAAAGGGAAGAATCGGGTCCAACTGTTCGGCAGCGGTCCAATCTTGCGTTGCGTGCTCGACGCGCAGCAGATCTTGGCCGACAAGTATCAGGTTTCGAGCGACGTTTGGAGCGTCACCAGCTA
This sequence comes from Blastopirellula sp. JB062, assembly GCA_044439945.1. GTDB lineage: Bacteria > Planctomycetota > Planctomycetia > Pirellulales > Pirellulaceae > Blastopirellula. Next base: position 9,639 of record JBITAD010000477.1, on the reverse strand, counting down.
TACCGAGCTGCGTCGCGACGCCCACGCTTGCCAGCGTTGGAATATGCTTCACCCGCTCGAAACGCCGCGCAAGTCGTACCTCGAAGAAGTGATGGAAGGGGTTCAAGGCCCATTCATCGCATCGAGCGACAACGTGCGAGCTTTGCCGGAACAAATTCGCGATTATTTGCCTGGCGCCTTGTTGGCGTTGGGAACCGACGGCATGGGGCGCAGCGAAACGCGCGAAGCGTTGCGTCGTCACTTCGAGATCGACTCGGCCTCGGTGGTGATCGCCGCTTTGTATCAATTGTTCCGCGAAGGAAAAGTCGAAGCCAAAAAGGTCGCCAAAGCGATCAAAGACCTCGACTACGATCCGGAAAAGGTCGATCCCTACTTCGCGTAGGCGAACGCCGCGCACTTCTTCAATCGAATTAGACTCCGCCGGAGCAGCATCATGGCGACCGAAGTTAAACTGCCCGAATTGGGCGATGGTATCGAATCAGGCGACATCCTTTCGGTCTACGTCTCGGAAGGAGACGTCGTCTCGAAAAATCAAAATATTCTGGAACTGGAAACCGATAAAGCGACCGTCGAAATTCCCACGACCGTCGCCGGTAAAATCGTGAAGGTTCACGTTGCCGCCGGCGACGCCGTGCCGATCGGCGGCGCGTTGATCTCGGTCGAAGCGGCCGAAGGCGCCCCGGCCGAAGAGAAGCAGCCGGAACCGAAACCGAAGCAGGAAGAAACCCCGCCGAAGGCCGAAGAGAAAAAAGCGGAGCCTGCCCCCAAGGCCGAGCCGCCTAAACAGGTCGAAGCGCCCAAGCCGGCGGCGGCCGCGCCGCAGCCGACTCCTCAACCGCCAGCCCCGCCGCAACCGGCCGTCACTTACGAAGCCCCGGCGACGCCGGCCGGCGATCTGATTTATCAGGCCGAAGACGACGTTCCGGCTGGTCCTGCCATTCGCCGTTTCGCTCGCGAAGTGGGCGTTGACCTACGCCGAGTTCGCGGTACCGGCAGCAACGGTCGCATCACTCGCGACGACGTTTTGGCCACGGTTCGCCAGTTGAGCCAAGGCGGAGGCCAAGCCGCCACGTTGACTGCTCCCGCTCCGCCGACTGCCGAAAAACCTGCCGAGACGCCGTCCGCTCCGCCGGCGGTCACTCCGCCCGGCGAACAGGGAGAAGACGCATACGGGCCGGTTCGCATCGAAAAGATGCCGAAGATTCGCAAGACGATCGCGAATCAGATGTTGTTGTCATGGACCAGCGCCCCGCGCGTCACCAACTTTGACGACGCCGACGTCACCGCGCTCGAAGCGTTGCGTCAGCAAAGCAAAGACGATTACGCCGAAGCCGGCGTCAAGCTAACGTCGATGTCGTTTTTGGTCAAAGCGGTCGCTTTGGCGCTGCGAAACAATCCGGCGATCAATGCGTTGATCGACATGGAAAACAACCAGGTCGTCTACAAAGAATACGTGAACGTCGGCATCGCCGTCGATT
>JBITAD010000477.1:0-8151 GCA_044439945.1 Blastopirellula sp. JB062 | reverse complement strand
GGAACGCGGTTTGGTTGTGCCGAACATTCGTAACGCCGACCGTTTGGCGATTCCGGAAATTGCCCGCGAAGTCCAACAGTTGGCTGCGGCTGTTCGCGGCGGCACCTTCTCGATGGATCAAATTCGGGGCGGTACGTTCACGATCAGCAATTTGGGCGCAATCGGCGGAACCTATTCGACGCCGATTATCAATGTGCCTGAAGTGGCGATCCTATTGGTCGGCCGCTCACGCAAGCTGCCGGTGGTCGTTGATGATCAGATTGTGCCGCGGATGATGATGCCGCTCAGCCTTTCGTACGATCATCGTCTGGTCGACGGCGCCACGGCGGCTCGTTTCCTGAACGAGGTCAAAACCTATCTAGAAGCCCCCAGTCGCTTGTTGCTGGCTCCGTAAGGCTTGTAGGCGTTGATCAATGCGAACAAAAAAAGCTCGTCGTTTACGGCGAGCTTTTTTGTTGCGCTATGCAATGCCTTCGAGGGCTTCTGTTGGCTGATTGACGAGCGAGTCGCCTGCTTAATTCGAGGGCTGAGCCTATTTTCTGAGACGCGCTATTTTGATGGGGGTGTGTAGGATCCAATTGCCTTGCCCAATCTCAAGTTAAGCAGGCCTTTAGGGAACCAATTTTAGCGGCCAGATGAGCGGAATCAGTACTAATGCGGTTGTCGCCACGATTAGCGCCAATGGACCGCCGGCATACAGATAATCTCGCGGTTTGTAACCGCCGGGCCCCAGGACCATCAAGTTCGTTTGGTAACCGATCGGGGTTAAAAACGACAACGACGCCGCGAGGGCGATCGCCATGATAAAGGGACGCGGATTCAAGTCGCCTGTGATCGCCACGGCAATGGCGATCGGCAGTAGCAAAGCGGCGACTGCGGCGTTGGTGATCATCTCGGTAAATAACATCGCCAGCAGGTAGATGACGATCAGCAGCAAGTAAGGTCTCGCGCCGACCAACTGCACCAACGATTCGGCGATCATGCTGGCGGCGCCGCTTTGCCATAGCGCGCTGCCCAGACCAAGAGCGGCGGCGATCGTAACGACCACTTGCAAGTCGATGGCCGCTCTGGCGTCTGATGATTTAACGCATTGCAGCAGCACCATGAACGCGGCGATCGAAAGCGAAGCAATCGCCGGATCAGCCAAACCGCCTCCGCCGAAGATGGCCGCCATCGTCATCCACAAAATCAGCAGTGCCATTAACCCGCCTGCGAGAATCGCGCGATCGTGGCGTCGCGGTTCGGCCCCTTCAACGCTGCTAACCAAGTAAAAATCGCGACTGTTGCGGTGTTGGGCGATGAAATCGACGCGCGTTTGCAGCAGCAACGTGTCGCCTGGTTCCAGTGCGATATTGCCGATCTTATTGGTCAACCGCATGCCGTTTCGGTGCACTGCGACGACCGCGGCATTGTAAAGCGTACGAAAGTTCGCTTGACGCACGGTGCTGCCGATAAGCGGCGACGTGCGCGACAACACGACTTCGGTCAGGTGGCGTTGTTGGCGCGAAGAGGGATGAAATTCGTACGTTTGATCGGCGGCGGGGACCAAGCCGGGAATTTTTTCGAGATCGACGATCGTCGACACGACCCCGGTAAAAATCAGACGATCTCCGCTGCGAATTTGATCGCCGGGAGCGACCGGCGTGATGACGTCGCCGTTACGATCGATTTCGATCAGGTACAAGCCGTGCAGGTTCCGAAGGCCGGCTTCTTCAACAGTTTTATGCACCAAGCGACATTCAGGCTGAACAAGCATTTCGACCAGATATTCGCGCCGTTGATCTCCCAGTTGTTCGATCAAGTCGGGGGAGCCAGGCAGCAGTTTTTGTCCGACGAACATCAGAAAGAGAGTGCCGGCGATCGCGCAGGGCAGACCAACCATGCCGATCTCGAAAAAGCCCATCGGCGCGATCTGCGGCAACGCCGCTTGACGAATCGCGATCGCCTCGGAGTCGAGCGGAGTTTGGCGGGTCAGTTGGGCGACTTCGGCTTGCATCGCCGTGTGACTGAGATGCAATTGATCGTTGACGACCAATGTCGTGCTAGTTCCGATTAAGGTGCAAACTCCTCCCAAGATGGTCAGGTAGCTCAGCGGCATCAACAGCTTGGAAGGCGATAGATTGCGTTGGCGACACCAATCGATCAGCACCGGCATCATCATCGCGACTAACGCAGTGTTCAACACAAAGGCGCTGCTGGCGACGATCGGGGCGGCAATTCGGCGTAACGCTGAGCGTTCGGAATTGACGTCGCCTAACAACGTATTGCCGACCCAATCAAGCACGCCCGTACTGCGCAGTCCGGCGGCGACTACCAGCAAAGCGCTGATCGCCAAAACGGCGCGGCTCGCGAAGCCCGATATCGCGACGGCCGGCGTTAAGACGCCTGTGAGCACCAAAAATACGAGCGCCAACAGAAACAATAAGTCGATCGGAATGCGTCGGGTGACTTGAAGCGTTAGAAAAACGCCGACGGTCGTCGCAATCGCGAGCCAAGGGTGCAGAGATTCAGGGACCATTCAATCAATGTTGGCAACAGGAAGCAAAACGGAGTTGTGATGATTTTGAGGGTTTTGGCGCATTTTGGGAATGACGCATCGAAGCCCAACGTCGGTTGCTTGAGGAATCGCTCTATTGTAAACGGCAAATTAAGAATCTTCGCCTTCATAGGTCGCATAATCCGCATCTCTCCTAGTCGTTGCGTTTTGCCTGACGTGTCGCCTTATAATTCGCCGATACGAGATTTGTCACGCCGAACAAGGGACGTTGCGAATGGAACTTCGCCGTCCCCTCTCAATCACAACAAAAACTACTGCCCCCGCTGGAGACAACGGATGTCGTTCTTGGGCCTACGCTGGCTATGCGTTTTATTGGTTGGTATTCCTTCGTTATGCTTCGCCGACTCATTGCCGGGGCCGTGCGGATTGGCATGGCAGCAGGCACATAAAACAGGTTCGCCAGCGAGTAGTCGCGTGTCGATCGAAGCGATTTCGCGCATCGATTGGGTGAACAAAGCGATCGACGATGCGAGCGAGTTGCCGCTTGGCGTTGCGCCAAGTACCGCCGCCACGCAGGCAGAACGCGAAGTGGAACTGCGCCGCGAAATTGAGCTCGCTTGGGAGCAGGTGAGCCAATTGTTTTGGCAAAGCCCCGAACATCCGGAGGCGTTCCGCACGGCTGAATTGGATTTACGCATCAAAAGCTTGATTGCACGTTCTTTGGCTGGTTGGCTGCCGGCGCCGCCCAAGGCAATGTCGGAAAGCGTTACGGAAGAAGATCTTGCGTCGATCGAACAGTTCATTTTAGACGAAGAATACGCCCAATCGGTCGCCGCGCGGCCTGAAATCGACCAACCGCAAGCGGACGTTTGTCCGCCGATACCTCCGGTGGTCGAACGGCCGACCTTCCACCGAGACCGCCTTGAAGCGGAAGAGGTTCAGGAAGTCGCCAGTTTGTTGGACGATGATGCGGCGCCTTTGACCGACGAAGAGATTGCTTATCTTCACTCGGGACCATCTGACTTTTTGCTCTCGCTCGACCCCTACGGTTATTCGGAATACAACGATTATCTTGACGATGAAGAGGGGGCGCCGGTCGCTGTCGAAAAAAGGACTGCTTGGGCGATTCTGATTGCGGAAAAAATTGTCGCCGCCAGCCGTAGCACGAAAGAGGGGTTTCGCTGGATCGGCGATCTAAAACTGGCGGAGCAAGCGGAGAAACTGCGTCGCGCTCATCAAGCGGAAGAAATTCGGCGATATCGGACGGCGGAACGTCAGCTTCTCGAACGATGGGATGCGGTGATTGACGGGTTTCATGTACTTCGATAGAAGGGTTTTTTGGGGCGAAAAAACGTCTTTTTGGGATGGGTCGAATGAGAGTACCGATTCTCCGGAAATGTTAATCCAGCTAAACTTGCGACAATCGGTAGATTTTTGTAGCGTCTATTTCAGACGGGAAATAGAATACTAGTTCAGTTGCGAACTGCAATTCTGCGCCTTCTGTTTCACGCATCTGCTACAACAGTGGGTATTCGCTGGTACAGGGAATCCCCTCCTCGACACATCCTTTCGACGGTTTTGGAGTCTAATAATGCCCATAGGTGAGCGCATGGCACGATGCGTCCTCGCATCGCTCGCAATCTTGTTGGGTTCAAGCCTCGCCGGCCATGCAATGGCCGAAGAAGCGAAGCTTGCCACCTACGAAGCGACAGGCGGTCAGACCTACTTTGCAATGAGCGTTTCGCCGGGTGAGAATCTCAAGGCGGTTCCTGGCGAAGTGGTGATAATCGTCGATACTTCGGCAAGCCAAACAGGCATTTATCGCGAAGATTCGCTAAAAGCGCTCAAAGCGTTGCTAGCTTCGCTTTCGCCCCAAACACGGGTCAAAGTCATGGCTGGCGACTTGCACGCTGTGGCAATGAACGACGGATTCGTCGCTCCGAGCGGAAAACCGGCCGACGACGCAATGGCCAAGTTAGCCGGTCGCGCGCCGCTGGGTTCGACCGATCTGCCCACGATCTTGACCGAGGCCGCTTCGCAATTTCAAGGCGGACTCGAGACGCCTCGTTCGATCGTCTATTTGGGCGACGGGGCGAGCCGAGCTCGGATGTTAGAAGACGCCGAACTGAAAAATTTGGTCAATTCGCTCACTCAATCTCGCGTGGCGGTCAACTCGTTCGCGATTGGTCCTGAACGCGATATTCAATTACTGGCCGTGTTGGCGAACCAAACTGGCGGCGACGTGATTACCGATAGCGATCAGGCCGCCTCGGCCGACCTTGGCGCTTTGATCGCAAAAGCGGCTGAAACTCCGGTGATTTGGCCGACTGACGTCAAGTTTTCCGACAACGTTACCGCCGTCTATCCCAAGCAAACCCCGCCGCTTCGCGGCGATCGCGATACGATCGTGGTCGGCGAATTGGCAAAGCCTGGCGATGTAACCGTCAAGTTGACCGGCATGTCGAACGGCAAAACGGTCCAGATGAATTTTGACGCGAAACCCGAACCGTCTGATGATCAGGCCTATCTGCCGCAACTGATTGAACTGGCCCAAAAAGATGACGGCATGAGCTTGCCGACGGTCGGCTCGGTCGGTCTGCGTGAGACGGCTCGCGTTTTGCTGGCTTCGGCCGAATCATTCTCGAAATTAAGCGGTCAGGCCTTGGCGACCGGCGACGTGCAAGGCGCTCGCCGTTTGGCCGACGCCGCATTACAACGCGATCCGAATAATCCGCACGCCGCGATTGTGAAAAAAGCGGCCGCTTCGCAATTGGGCGATGACGACGCGTTGAGAATGGTCAACGCCCAAAATGAGCCGGGCGCAGATTTGGATGCGGACGAGGGCAACTTCCTGAACGAAGTGCAACGTCAGCAGATTCGCCAAGCCGAAGTGATCAAGATTGAAGTTGAAAACGCGTTGGCCAATGCCCGCGAGCAGATGGGCGTGCAGCCGGCCTTGGTCAAAGACTCGCTCAAGCTGTTGCTGGAAAGCGTCGATCGCGCTCCGGAATTGCAAGCCGACGTTCGTCGCGGATTACGAAACAAGATTGTCAGCGCCATTCAAATGGCGGATCGACGTGCGGTTCAAGTCGAAGCCGAGCGTTTAGAACGTGACGAAAACGCGGCGATCGCCGCCGAGCGGATTCGAATCACCGAAACGTTGCTGCGTGATGAAGAACGCGTTCGCAGCATTATGGAAATGTTTAACGCGTTGATGGACGAGCACAAATATGTGGAAGCGGAAGAAGCCGCTTTCGCCGCTCGCGAGATCGACCCCTTGAACTTGGCGACGCACGGCGCCGTGTACAACGCCGAGTTGGTCGGCAACTTCTACAACATCGAGCGAATTCGCGAACGCCGCTATAAAGGCGTGATCGATACGTTGTGGCTCGTCGAACAGTCGCATGTTCCGTTTCCGGACGAACCGCCGATCATCTATCCGGATCGCGAATTTTGGGAAGATATCACGCGTCGCCGCAAGAAGTACGCTTCGGTCGACTTGGCGACGACAGGCGATGCCGAAAAGAAAATTTTTGAACAGTTGAACGAGCCGACCAAAATTGCGTTTATTGATACGCCGTTGATTGAAGTCGTCGATTATTTGAAGACGTTGCACGGCATTGAAATTCAATTAAACAACCGCGCTTTGGAAGACGTTGGGCTTTCGACCGACGTGCCGGTCACTCGCAATTTAGAAGGGATCAGCCTTCGCTCGGCGCTGCGGCTGCTGTTGAAAGAGTTGGAACTGACTTACGTCGTCGCCAACGAAGTGTTGGAAATTACGACGCCGGAAGACGCTGAGACGGAATTGGTGACGAAAGTTTATCCTGTCGCTGACTTGGTCATGCCAATTCCTTCGGGCGGCGGCGGCTTTGGTTCTGGCGTCGGCGGCGGTCAAGGCGGCGGCTTTGGTAATCAGGGCGGCGGCGGCTTTGGCGGCGGTGGCGGCGGCTTCGGCGGCGGTGGCGGCGGCTTCGGCGGCGGCGGCGGAGGTTTCTTCGCGGTCGACGACGAGAAAGCCGTGCTGAAACTTGGTCCTGCTGAAGAAGCGGAAGTGAAAACTTCGGTGGAAGCGGCCCCGGTTAAGCCTGCCCCAGCGATCGAAACCGAACCGTCGTTGCGTTTAGAAGTTCGCGAGGGCGAATCTCGCAGCGCTGCATGGGATCGCTTGTTAGAAGCAGGCGCCGACGTGCCAGCGAAAGAAGTTCGCAGCGAAGTTCGCCGCATGATGAACTCGAAGCAATACGACGAAGTGACGGCGCTGATTCAATCCTTTTTGCGTCATGGTCAGCCGCAACCATGGATGTACGAGGCGCTGGGGATGGCGATGCAACTGAATCATGCTCCGCAAGAAGAAATTGAACGCAGCTTGATGTCGGCGATTGATTTCACTTCCGGTCCGGAGCATATGCTGTACGTGGCGATTTATATGACCCGCGTCGGTTTAGATGAACGGGCGTTGAAGCTTTTCCAAGAGGTCGCGAAACTGCAACCGCTTCGGCCTGAACCGTACGCCCTGGGGCTTTCGGCCGCCAAACGTCTTGATGATTTTGACGGTATTCGTTGGGCGTGCGTCGGTGCGTTGAAGCAAGCTTGGCCGACTGAAAGCGTAAAAATCAAAACGGAAGCGTTTTTGTCAGCCAAAGCGGCGCTGGCCAAGTTACAAGAAGAAGGCCGACTCGACGAAGCGAAAGCCTTCAGCAAAGAATTGAATCAAGCCTTGATTCGCGATTGCATCGTCAACGTCTCCTGGACCGGCGACGCCGATCTCGATATCGCCGTTGAAGAGCCGACGGGAACAGTTTGCTCAATTCGCAATCCGCGATCAGTGGCTGGCGGCGTGTTACTGGGCGACGCCGCGTCCTCCTTAAACCAACCTGACGAAAAAGGTTTTTCGGAAACGTACGTCTGTCCGGTTGGATTTCCTGGCGACTATAAACTTCTCATCCGTCGCATTTGGGGAGAAGTGACCGCTGGCAAAGTGACCGTCGACGTCTATACCTCGTACGGCGCAAAGCAGCAAAAGCATATGCGGGAGCAAATTCCGCTAGGCGATACCGCAGCGATGGTCAACTTCACGCTTAAAGAAGGGCGTCGTACCGATAGCTTGGAAGAAAACCAAGTCCAGGTCGCCGCCAAAGCTCATGCCGAAATGGGCCGAGCCGTGTTGGCGCAAATGCTTGACGGTTATTCCGATTCGTATAGCAGCGAATCGTACCAAACCGAGCGACAGGCGATGGCCGACAATCGTCCCTTCATTCGCAATCGCAGCGGCGTCGGGTTCCGCCCGGAAATCACCGTGTTGCCTGAAGGCGTTCAGTTTACGGCGTTCGCCGTGATCTCGGCCGACCGACGGTATGTTCGCTTTACCGGCTTCCCAAGCTTTACGCAAATCGGGAACGTGACGACCTTCAATATCGGCTCCGGCGATTTTAATACGATCGAAACCGGCACCGGCGGCGGTGAAGGCAACGACGACGATGATGACGACAACTAATTGTTGAATTTAAGCGTGATCGCGAATCAAGCCGGGTGCCGCGTCGAGTGAAAGATCGTCGCAGCGGCCGGCTTTTCTTTTTTCCCAAGCGATCGCCCCCATGACCGCGTTGTCGGTGCAAAGCGCAAACGGAGCGATAATCAATTCAATCTGATTT
>JBITAD010000476.1:0-10018 GCA_044439945.1 Blastopirellula sp. JB062 | reverse complement strand
TATTCCCATGGTTATTTGTTCGGTACGAACGTCGATCCGACTTTGACTCCGCAGCAACAAGAGCAAGCCCTTGCCGGCAAGCTGCTGCCCAACGACGTGACCAACGACAATCCTTCGTGGAGCTGGGCGGCCGGCGGAGCGATCTCGACGGCGCAAGACTTGGCGACCTATGTCGAAGCGCTAGTCGGCGGACGACTTTTGTCGTCTGAGATGCATCAAAAGCAGCTTGCCAGCATTCGCCCCAACGAACCTGATAACCCCCAAAGCGCGGGCTATGGGCTCGGCATGGCGAAGCTTGGCCCAATGCTCGGGCACGACGGCTCTTTGCCGGGGTATCAATCGTTTATGGGACATGACCCCCAAACCGGCCTGACGTTGATCGTGCTAACCAACTTGCAAGCGAGTCCGTCAGGACGTCAAACGGCGAATATCCTCGCCAAATCGATCCTTGACGAAATGGCCGCTCAATAATCGACCGGCAGTCGCCGCGCGCTAAGGCTTTGGCTTTGGCGCCGGCCGCAGTCGCCAAAAGACGAAACCGACAATTAGACAAATCGTGGCCGCGGCAAACAAAACGCCGCGTTGATCGTGCATCACCACCCCGGCGACGCCGAGGCCTAGAAAAGCGAAGACCAGCACGAAAGCAACCGTTTTTAACATCTGGGCGCCTCGTATTTTCTGATGGAATCGGTTCAAAAACAGGAACGATTCGCGCTAGGTTTCGTCGCCCTCGCTAGCACGCGCCCTATTCTATCGATCTTGAACCGGCCGGGCGAATCAGGTATCTCCGACTACGCATCAACGCAGGGGGGAAACTGCGCTAGCTGGGCTGGTTAGGATGAGACATCAAATTGATCGCATGACGTTGATCCGTTTCGCCGCGATATGCGTCGTACAACTCGTGTTGGGATCGGCACTGCATGCCGCCGCGCCCAAACCGATTCGCGGCGTCATCACCGAACGCGTCTCTGACATCTTTAGCGGTCCTGGCGAAGACTATTACGTCTGCGACTTCTTAGAAGAAGGTGCCGAGATCGAAATTTATGCGGAAGAAGAGAACGGCTGGCTGGCGATTCGGCCCCCGCACGGCAGCTTTAGCTGGGTTTTGGCCGACGCGCTGATTGCGACCGACAAACCGAACCTGATGGAAGCCTCGCGCGACGAGGCGCCTTGCTTTATCGGCAGTCGTTTAGAAGAACGGCGCGACGCCGCGCATGTTCGCTTGATGCGGGGCGAAGTAGTGCAAACGCTCGGCAGCGCACAGTCGCTAAACTCGGAAACGGGACTAGTCGAAAAGTGGATCAAAATTGCTCCGCCGGCCGGCGAGTTTCGCTGGATCAAAGCGAATACGGCCGAAAAAGTGCCTGTCGAATCGGCGACGGCGGCGACCGGCAGCACCGGTCCTCAACCGAAAATGAATGCGACCGCCCATGGGTGGAGCCGACGCGCTGCGGACTCGCCCTGGAGCGTCGACAAGCCGCAACCCGAAATAGCGAGTCGTTCGCCTATTGCGGCCGAGCACCAACAAGTCGACGCCCAGGTTCCCGTTACGCCGTCGCTTCCGCCGGGGCCGTTGAATCATGCGAAAAGCCGCGCAGTGGCGGCGGTTCCCGGTTCGATGACGTTCGGCGCGTCGACCGTGTCAGGCCAGGCTCCCGCCCACATGCCGAATTTTTCGGGCAACTTTGCCGGCGCCGTGCAATGGCTTGAAGCGGAATTAACCAAAACGGTTTCGTTGCCGGTCGATCAGTGGCGGCTAGAGGCTTTGAAGTCGGCGGCTCAACAACTTCGCTACGAAGGAGCGACCCCGCTCGAACGAGGCGAAGCGCTGCTGTTGCTCGAAAAGATCGAACAATTCGCTCAATTGCAAACGCGCAAGCGCGCCGCCGCCAAGGTCGCCGCCGCCGATTCGATCGACCGATCGTCGGTTAACGTCGCCGCGACAAAACTGGGCGAAGCGGAGGATGGAAGAGAAGGCGAAGCCGATCCGATCGAGATCGGGGTCATGATCGGCGACGACGAACATGATCCTCGATTTGACGGCGAAGGCTGGCTAATGCCGGTGATTAAACGCGCTTCGTCGGCGAAAAACTCGGCTCGCTATACGCCGCCGTTCGCTCTGACAGACGCCGACGGAAACGTGCTGCAATTCGTCACACCGTCGCCGGGCATCAATTTGCGTCGTTATTTAAAACAAAAAGTCGGCTTGTACGGGCAAGTTGCGGCGACCGAAGAATTTACGCGGCCGCATCTGACGGCTAACCGGGTCGTCGTCTTAAGCCGTCACGAGAAACAGGCCCAACGGTAAGCCGGGAACAGGCCTAACCGATTAAGCCGATCGTTTCAAACTCGAGATCGCGCAACCGCGCGGCGACGTCGTCGGCCGTCTCGGGGCGACGTAGCGGATCTTTGGCCAACATCCGAGCGACAAGCGACGAGAGCGCCGCGGGCGCATGGGGAACAAATCGGGTGATCGGCGGCGGCGCATGCGACTTGTGCGCGGCGACGATTTTCGCCATGTCCTGCGTATCGAATAGGCGATGCCCCGAGATCAACTCGTAGGCTAGTACGCCCAAGCTATAGAGGTCGCTGGCGTCGGAAGCGGCCAAGGTCGACGTGAACAACTCAGGCGCCATGTAGCGGGGAGTCCCTTTTTGATATTGAATCGAGTCGACCGGTTCGACTCCGATTTGCGTGGCGAAACCGAAATCGATCAGCGTGACTCGTCCGCCGGCGTCGATAATCACGTTCTCCGGCTTCACGTCGCCATGTCGCCAACCAGCGGCATGCATCGCGGCCAGCCCTTCGGCAATTTGCCGCAAGATCCAAATACGCGCGGCGAGCGGACCGCGTCGCGGGACCAACTGATCGAGAGTGACGCCCGGCAGATAAGGGAAGACCAAATACGCCTCATCACGATTGCTGACCTGATGGGTCAGCACGGTCGCCAGGCGAGCCGAAGCGACTTGCTCAGAAACGCGGACCTCGCGTTTTAACATTTCCAGCGTTAACGGATCGAACGCATATTCGGGTCGTAACGTTTTAATCGCATAGTCCCAGGCGATCCCCTTGCCGCCGATCGGTTGGGCGCGAGAGACGTCGCAAAAGGAACCTCGGGCGATTCGATTGCCGATGCGCCAGTCGCCGACGACCGAGTTGCGTCCCCAAGGGCGAAGTTTGCGTTGTACGACGGTCGGTTGCATAATCATCTGCGAGGCAAGAAAGAAATCGACTTGTTTCTAATATTCGGTCAGGCTGACCGAATAAAGCGGTATCGCGTCGGCGAATGCTCGTTAGCCCGATCGCGCCGATTTTACGGTTTTGAATTTTATGAACGGGACCGCACGGAAAAAACGCGTAGTTGAGTACCAGCATGCCTTTCAGTAGACTGGCACGTACGTGGAAACGTCTCAATTTGAAGAAGGGTTACGCAGATGAAAATCATGAAGACGTTAATGGTTGCTGTGGTGTTGGCTTGTTTGGCCGCTCCGTTTGTCGGTTGTGCGCCGTCGGAACCCCCGACGACTCCTCCGCCGGCGAATACCAGCAACTAAGCTATCTATTTCGACTTCCCAGCGTCCCCTCGGGTTCGCTTCGAAAGCCGAAATTCCGACGCGCGCCCGTTTGGGCGCGCGTTTTTTTTCGCCTAACCGGTCACAACGGGACTTTCGGCAACTTTAACAACCGCTTTACCGTGCGTCTGTTGCCTCTGATTGATCGTCCCCCTAAAATAGCAGCTTGTCTTCGCTTCCAACTGGTCCACCTCTTCCGCCGTAGGTCAGCTCTATGAAACGTCGTCTTTTCTTAAAGGCGTGCGCCGTCGCCGCTTCGGCGGCGGTTGGTTGCAACTCTCAATCTCGCCCCGGCGAGAGCGAAACAGGCGCGTTGCCCTATCAATTTCCGATTTCCGGCGGAAAATATACGATTCTCGACGTCCGCTCCGACAGCGGAAATCATGACCGCGCCAAGCAAAACGCCGAGGCCGCGATCTCCAAATACCCCAATTTGAACTGCATGGTCGGCTTGTACGCCTACAATCCGCCCACCATTTTACGGGCCGTCGAAAATGCGGGGCGACTTGACGATATTGCAATCGTCGGTTTTGACGAAGACATTGAGACCCTCAAAGGCATCGAAGCAGGCAAAATTTTCGGTACCGTCGTCCAACAGCCGTTTTTGTTCGGCTTTAAGTCGGTCGAATATCTTTCGGCATTAGTACGCGGGCAGACGGTCGACGTGCCGGAGAGCGAAATTCTTTATATCCCGCACCGAGTGATCCGGCCGAACAACGCCTCCGCGTTTAAAGCCGATATCGAAAAAATGATGGCCGGCGAAGCGGCCGCGCCCCCGAGCGCTCGCGACGACTATGACGTCAGCGAACCGGTCAGTCTCGCTTTTTTAACCAATACGGTCGACCCGTTTTGGACGCTTGCCGAGCGCGGCGTGCAATGCGCCGAACCGATCTTTAACGCTTCTTGCGACGTCTATCATCCGCCGACCGCCAGCGCCGAAGAGCAGAAGCGATTTATCGAACGAAAATTGAACGACGATTGTCAAGCTCTGGCGTTATCGCCGATCGACAAAGAGAACCAAACCGATCTCATCAATCGGGCATGCGAGAAAATGAAGGTCATTTGCCATGATAGCGACGCGCCCGACACCGAGCGTCTGTTCTATATCGGCACCGGCAATTACTTGGCAGGCCGCGCGGTCGGCAAGTTGGTGAAAGAAGCGATCCCCGACGGCGGCGAAGTGGCGATCTTCGTCGGAAAGCTAGAGCAATTGAACGCCCAAGAGCGAAGCCAAGGAGTGATCGACGAGTTGCTTGATAAGCCGATTCCGCCGCAATACGCCGCGGCCGCCGAATCCGCCGCCGCTCAGAGCGAACCCTCCGCTTCGGAAAAGTAATACTTCCTTTCTCGCTCCGCTTGCAAAGGGCGCCGGCGTGTCGCAGCTTGAAGTTTGTCATGTCTCGAAACGCTTTCCCGGCGTCCAGGCGTTGAACGACGTCTGCCTGGCGATCGAATCAGGCGAGTCGGTCGCCGTCATCGGCGAAAACGGCGCCGGCAAAAGCACGTTGATGAAAATCTTGGCCGGCATTCAAAGAGCCGATCAAGGCGAGATCCGCATCGACGGCAAGCCGGTCGCAATTCGCTCTGTCCGCGACGCGGAAAAGCAAGGCATCGCTTTGATTCATCAAGAGTTGAATCTGTGCGAAAACTTAGACGTCGCCGCTAACGTCTTTTTGGGTAAAGAGCCGCGCAGCTGCGGCTTCTTACGGCGCCGTCAGATGGAGCGTCAAAGCGTCGAAGTCTTGCGGCAAGTCGGTCTCGACATCGCCCCAAGCGCCATGTTGGCGTCGCTGTCGATCGGCCGCCGGCAACTGGTCGAAATCGCCAAGGCGTTGGCGGCGAACGCCCGAGTGCTGATCATGGATGAGCCGACGTCGAGTCTCTCGTCTGGAGAAGTCGAAAACCTGTTCGGCGTGATTCGTCGCTTACGCAACCAGGGAGTCAGCATCGTTTATATCTCGCACCGGCTTAGCGAGATTCGTCATGTCGCCGACCGGGTCGTCGCGCTGCGCGACGGACGAAACTCGGGCGAGTTGTCGCGCGACGAAATCTCGCACGACCGAATGGTTCGTCTGATGGTCGGTCGCGATCTGGATCAGTTCTTTCCGCATGTGCCGCATGCCGCAGGCGAGACGGTCTTAGAGACCGATCAGTTGAAGGTCCGCGGCAAGGCGATGTTTCCGATTAACCTAGAGCTGAAAGCGGGCGAAATCGTCGGCTTGGCCGGTCTGGTCGGAGCGGGACGATCCGAACTGTTAGAAACGTTGTTCGGCGTTCGTCGCGCCGCCGGAGGCGAAGTTCGGATCGCGGGGCGACCGATCCAACTCGGCGCTCCGCGAGCCGCGATCGCCGCCGGATTGTTTCTAGTGCCGGAAGATCGCAAACAAGACGGTCTGGTCATCGAAATGAGCGTGGGCGAGAATATCACTTTGCCCGGGCTGCAGCGAGCTTCGACGTGCGGTTTTTTACCGAGACGATGGGAAAAGCGAATCGCCGGCGAGATGGTCGACAAGCTGCGGATTAAAACGCCGGGCGTCGACCAAATCATCCAGTTTCTCTCGGGCGGCAACCAGCAAAAAGCGGTTATCGCCAAATGGCTGGCGATGGGGCCCAAAGTGCTGCTGCTGGACGAACCGACGCGCGGCATCGATATCGGCGCTAAGCATGAAATTTATGAGATGATGGAGCGACTCGCTCAGCAAGGGGTCGCCATTCTTTTCGCTTCAAGCGAGATGGAAGAAGTGATCGGCATGTCTGACCGCACGCTGGTCATGCACGAAGGTCGAGTCGCCGGAGAGTTGCGACGCGATCAATTGAGCGAAGAGGCGATCATGCGACTTGCGACAGGCGCCGCCGCGGCGGCGACGACATAGCGATAGGTCAGGCGACAAAGGGCTGCCGAATGAATAAAAGTTGGGGAATGCTGTTATTGCTGGTGTTGATTTGCGTCGTCACGGCGATCTTTCGACCGCGTTTCGTCGAGCCGGGCAATTTGGCCAACATCATTCGCTGGACTTCGCTTTACGGCGTGATGGGCATCGGCGTCGCCTTTGTGATCATCACCGGCGGCATCGATCTTTCGATCGGATCGATGCTGGCTTTGGTCGGCTGTTTGTTCGGCGTGCTGATGGCGCAGTACGATCTGCCGCCGACGGCGGCGATCGTCTCGGTCTTGGCCATGTCGTCATTGTTAGGCTTGGTTTACGGTCTGCTGGTGACCAAGCTCAAACTTCAACCGTTCGTCGTCACGCTATGCGGCTTGCTGATTTTGCGCGGCCTTGCCCGGGCAACGGCCGGCGGCAGTTCGGTCGGCGGATTTTCTCGCCTTGGATATTTGATCAATTACGAATGGGGAAGCGTCCCGGTTCCTTTTATTCCCTGGATCAACGAAGGCTATTGGAGCTTTCATAAGTGGCTCCCCGGTCGGGGCGACCAACCGGGGCGTTTCGCCTTAAACGACGCAGGCGAACGGATCGCGCTTGACTGGTACGACTGGGTGCCGCTTCACCCGCCGATCTTGTATCTGGCGGTCATCGCGATCGCGGCCGGCATTTTTTTGAACTGGACCGTTTTCGGCCGTCACCTGAAAGCGCTCGGCAAAAACGAACAGGCGGCCCGCTATAGCGGCGTTCGCACCGATATGGTGGTGATCATCAGCTATATGATTTGCACCGGTTTAGCCGGAGTCGCCGGCGTTCTTTTCTCGATCGATATCGGCAGCGTGATGCCGAGCACGTTCGGCAATTTTTACGAACTGTACGCGATTGCGGCGGCGGTTTTAGGAGGCTGCAGCTTGCGGGGCGGCGAAGGTTCGATCGTCGGCGTGGTGATCGGCACGGCGATTTTGCGGGTTTTGCAAAACTCGATCGAAATGTGGTCGATTCAAGAGTTGGAGTTCGCCGTAGTCGGCGGCGTGATCTTGATCGGCGTCATCGCCGACGAAATCGCCCGGCGCGTGATCGCCCGCCGACGCGCCCGACAAGAAGCCGCGCTGTTAGAAAAGCAGACCGCGGCCGCCGGATAAATTCAACGTGCGAGTTTGCGCCGGTTTCCCATCGGTATTTGGTCCGAGATTTCCCGATTCCGCGGTGACAAGGTTTTGAAATAGGCCTTATTCGTTTTCCGCGGTAAACAGTTCCAGCTTCAAAAAGGTATAAGCCAACGCTTGCATGAAAGCCGATTGCTTGTTGTTGGCGGCGCCGCCGTGGCCTCCTTCGATATTTTCGTAATACAGCACGTCTTTGCCCCACGCTTCCATTTTGGCGAACATTTTTCTGGCGTGCCCGGGATGAACCCGATCGTCGCGGGTCGACGTGGTGAACAAGACGGCGGGATAGTCGACTTCCTCGCGAACGTTGTGATAGGGCGAATAGGTCCGAATAAACTCCCACTCTTCCGGCAGATCAGGATTGCCGTATTCGGCCATCCAAGAGGCGCCCGCCAACAAATGAACGTACCGTTTCATATCGAGCAGCGGCACTTGGCAGACAGCCGCTTGAAATAATTCGGGATAATGAGTGATCATATTTCCGACCAACAATCCGCCGTTCGAGCCGCCTTGAACGCCAAGACGTCGGCTCGACGTGACCTGCCGATCGATCAGGTCTTGGGCGACCGCCGCAAAATCTTCGTACGATTTCATGCGGTTGCTTTTTAGTGCGGCTTGATGCCAACGCGGGCCATATTCGCCGCCGCCGCGAATATTGGCGACGACGTAAACGCCGCCTTGCGTCGACCAGGCCCGACCCACGGTGGCCCGGTAGCCCGGTTGCAGCGAGACTTCAAACCCGCCGTATCCGTACAGCAATGTCGGATTTTGGCCGTCGTAAGTCAGGTCTTGTCGAGCAAGCATGAAGTAGGGAATCTTGGTCCCGTCCTGACTGGTCGCAAAGTGCTGCGTGACCTTTAAGCCGGTCGAGTCAAAAAACTCGGGCATCGCTTTCAGCTTTTTCGGCGTCTTGCCGACTTCGCCCAAATAAAGCGTGGTCGGCGTCAAATAATCGGTCGAAGTCATGAAGTAGTCGTTCGACTCGTCGGAGTCGACCGGAGCGACGCTGACCGTACCCAAAGTCGGCGCGCCGACCAGCGGTCGTTTCGTCCAACTGCCGTCGGCTTGGGCTTGCATCACAAACAGTCGACTGGCGACGTCTTCTAACACGTTGAGCAGTAAGTAATCTTTCGTAAAGCTGTAGCCGGACAGCGCGCTACGCTCGTTCGGTTCGTACAATAAAGTCAGCTCGCGTTTGCCGGTCATGTAGTCGTCGAAGTCGGCGACAAGCAGCGAACCGGCCGTATAAGTTTTTTCGCCGACGGTCCACGCCTCTCTTAATTCGAGCGTCAGATAATCGCGAAAGACTCCTTTCCGAGCGGAATTGGGCGCTTCGATCTTTGCGAGCGAACCGTCGTCGCGGCGGAGATAAATTTCGTTGTTATAAAAGGCGATTGCGCGGCGGACGAAATTTCGCTCGTAGCCCGGCGTGCTGTCATGCGTGGCGCTGATCGATAAGTCGGTCGCTTCGCCTTCGTAGACGATTTGCGCCTCTTCCAGTTTCGTGCCTCGTTTCCAAAGCTTGACGATCCGCGGATAGCCTGAATCGGTCATCGTGCCGGGGCCGAAGTTGGTAGCGATGAACACGTGATCAAGATCGATCCAACTCATGCCCCCTTTCGCTTCGGGGCGATAAAATCCGTTTTCGACGAATTGCCGCGTCGTCAAATCGAACTCGCGGGTTACGTCGGCGTCGGCGCCGCCTCGCGACAAGCTGATCAAACAGCGCGTATAATTGGGGCGCAACGCCTGCGCGCCGCTCCAAACCCAGTTTTCGTTTTCGGCGACGGCCAACGCGTCTAGGTCAAGCAGCACTTCCCACTGCGGGTCGGGCTTTTCATATTCTTCTAACGTCGTGCGTCGCCAGAGGCCGCGCTCGTTTTTCTCATCGCGCCAAAAGTTGTAGTAGTAGTCTCCCCGTTTACGAACGAACGGAATTCGATCATTCGAATCGAAGATCGCCAACAGATCATCGCGCAGTTGGGCGAAGTCTGGATCGCCTTCTAATTTCGCTTGCGACAATTGGTTGCGATCACGCACCCAATCTAGCGTTTTTTCGCCTTCGATCTCTTCTAACCATGCGTACGGGTCGTTTTCGCTGCTCACGCTTTCCGCTTTCTTCTTCTCTTTCTCTTGGTCCGCCCCCAAGCCCAATGGGACGAACGACAAGATCCAACCAATGACCGCGGCGACGGCCGCAACTCGCACCATCATATCGAGATTTTCCTTTTTCGACTGCGTCTGGGCGTGGGTATCCGTAAGCGCCGCTGCGCCAAGCGTTGGGTAAATATACTACAGGCCAGACGAGATGGAGCGTCGAAAATCGACGGAATCGAGCCCAGACCGCTCTTTCGGGCGGCTTCAAGACGAAAACGTCCGACGAGATTGCGCCGACCTT
>JBITAD010000475.1:0-10023 GCA_044439945.1 Blastopirellula sp. JB062 | reverse complement strand
TAATGCCCGAGCAGCATATGAAACGCATAGACCACGCGCGACGGCTCTCCGAGATCAACTCCTTTTTTCACGCCGGCGCGCCAATAAGTATCGGCATAGTCGTACCAGCGGTCCCAAGTGCGGATTTCGATTACGTCGTCGACCGCTTGCAGCGCCCAGCGACGATCGACGACCGGATCATCCAGCACCCACCGGCTCCCTGGTTCGCGGACTTGCAGTTCCGGCGATTCCGAGAGCGTAACGCCATGCTCGGCGAAGGCGGTGCGGACAGACGCAGGCACTTTCGCATCGTTCAACTCGCTGGCGGCGTCATCGGCAACTTTCTCATCAAGCTGAGCGATTGCCGGACCGTCGCTGCGATGCGCGTAGGGAGGGATCCAACTGCCATGCGCCCAATAGGTCGTTCCGAACGAAGCGATTGCCACCAACATAGCGGCCGGCACGCCGTACAACAGCGTTTTGCCGGGCGCCTTAAGCAACAGCGCCAGTCCCAATAGCCCCAACAATGATAAAGCGGGCAGATCATTGGCCGCCGCAAACGCGGCCGCTAGACCGGCGCCAAAAAAGAGCCAGCCTTCGCGTCGCCCGTCAATCGAAATTCGCAGCGCGCAATCGACCGCCAACATCGCGGCGACCGCCGCGACCAAGTGATTGTTGAGCGTGATGGCGAAAGTCGTTAGAAACGTGCCGAACGCCGCCGACGCAATGACAAAAATTCGCCCCCAATCGGTCCGGCCGTACCGTTCGACAATCGAGATCAGCGATGCGAACATCAGCAGCAATAAACCGATATTGGTGATCGCTAACATCACGCGACCGACGTAAAAAGGATAGCTGCCGAGCGTGATGCCCATCACGTTCTTCACCGCCCAATATTCGCCCGCCAACAAGACGGACAGCAGCGGCGGCTTGCTTGAATAGTAGTGCCGTTTGCCGTCGGCGCCGACGTGATAAACCTTGTCGATCGAATCCCAGCGGCGATCGGCGATCACGTCGTCAATGGCGAACGTGCCGTAATCGACCAACGAACGGATCGTCGCCCAGCGACTTCGATCGTTGGCGCTCATAAACGGATGCTTGCCGTGATCGGCCCGCATTTGGCCGATGCGGCCGATCATCGTTCCGACGCTGACCGCGATTAACAGCGCGTAAATCGCGAGCCGCAGTTGACGATTGTCGTCGCTCATGTCGAAGTTTCCGAACTTGAGACGCGCGACTTCACATAACCGGCCGTCTCCGAGATCGAGTAGGGAGACTGCCCGCGAGAATTTTGCGCGGTTAATAACTCGGCGAGCAGACCGACCATCAAAAACTGCGTTCCTAGCAACAACGCCGTAATGACGTAAAAGATCATCGCCGTTTCATGAATATTGAGCGGGTTCAAATGCAACGCGGGAATACGCGACACGACCCACCAAATGGCCAAGATCGTCATTCCCAAGCCGCCGAACGCAAAAAAGGCGAGCCCGATGCCCCCCAGCAAATGTTGCGGCCGTTGCCCGAAGCCCGTAATGAATTTGACCGTCAGCAGATCTAAAAAACCTTTGAAGATGCGAAAAAAACCATACTTCGATTGACCGAACTGACGCGCGCGGTGCTGAATGACGATTTCGCCGATCTTCCAGCCGCGCGCCGACGCCAACACCGGCACGAAACGATGCAACTCGCCATACAGGCGAACTTCTTCAAAGATATCTCGGCGGTAACACTTCATCCCGCAGTTATGGTCATGCAGACGCACGCCGGTCAGCGTACTGACCATCCAGTTAAAAATTCGGGACGGCAAGACTTTGTGCCAAGGATCGTGCCGCACTTGCTTATAGCCGCTGACCACGTCCAATCCGCCTTCGATTTGTTCGAGAAAACGCGGAATCTCGTGCGGGTCGTCTTGCAAGTCGGCGTCGAGAGTCATGATCAGATCGCCGCGCGCCGCCCGAAAACCGGCGTCCAACGCCGCCGCTTTGCCGAAGTTACGGCGAAAACGAATCGCTTTGACGTTCTGGTCGCTTTCGGCCAATTCGCGTTCGACCTGCCACGAAGCGTCGCTCGAACCGTCATCGACGAAGATAATCTCCATCTCATAACCGTTGGCGACGGCGACCTCTGTCAGTTCTCGATGTAATTCACGAAGACTATCCTCTTCGTTATAGACCGGGATAACGGCGGAAAGACGCAATATTCTCTCGCTTCGTTAAAAACCATAGGACGACCGCTCTAGCGAGCGATCGGCGGGGAGGGAGCCGAGTCGTCAGCGTCCGCATGCGATGTGCGGCCGCGACCCCAAGCCATGGGCAAGACATATAGAATAATTGAGATCACGATTTCCGTCACCATCCAGCAAACCCGCAATAACACCGCCGCCACGACGGCGATCGGGCGACCGAAGACCGGCGCGGTTAGTTGCATTAAAATCAATTCGCGAATTCCGAACCCGCCCGGCAGCAGCGAGACGAAACCTGCCACCATCGCCAAACCGACCGCGGCGATCAGAAGCGGCAACGCTTCCCACGGATTGGCCAACGCGGCGGCCCCGCCCGGAATCGATTGCATCGCGGCCAAATAACTGAGCCCCATTAAGGTCCAAGCGACGAAATAAGCGCCCCAGCCGGTAAGCATCAGCCGATAGTTCAAACCTTGCAAATGCTCTTCTAGCCGCGGATTGAGCCGGGTGACTCGCAATAAAGCGACAACCTGCCGAAAGATCGGCGGCAAGGTCGGCAAACCGGCGCAGAGCCCAAGGCCGATCGCCATCAATAGCAACAGCGTCTGCTCGCGAAACAAGATCGCCAAAATAACGCCTGAATAGGCGGCGCCGACGGCGACCATGGTAAGCGTCTCAATAAAAACCGAGACGGCGGCGACCGTCTTTTCGACCTTTTCGTTCTGCACGAGACTGGTTCGCAAAACGACGACCATCGCTTTGCCGGGGACGTACTTGCCTAAATGCCCGACAAAAAAGGCGCGAAACGCACGGCCGAAGCTGGGTCGTTGCCCTAGCGCATGCAATACGCAATACCAATAGGCCGCCATCGGCAGAGAAGCCAACGCGTAGATCGCGCCGGCGACGACGAGCCAAGACCATCGAATCGCTCCGACCGAATTGCCGTGCGCACTCATATCTTGTACGGCGCGGTCGATGTTGTACCAAATGCCGGCGACCACCACGAGAAAGATGAAGATCTTCGCGGAAAGCGTCAGCCAGCTTTTCCACGACTTCTGCGGGGGCTTTTCAGACAACGGCCGACTCGATTTCTAGGTAATTCTTGGGTAACAATCGGGTTTTATTCTGTGCGGAAACGTTTTTTCCCACAAGCGCACCGCCCAGGCGGCGAAATTCGTTCTGTTAGAATGCCTCGCTTCGCTGTTTTCCTTTTTTATCATTTAAACGACGGAATGACCGCGTATGACTTTGCCGAAAATGTTCTCGTTTTGGGCGTTGCTGGCGATTGTCGGCGTCGCCGCGTTCTTCACCTACCAGGTCATGTCGATCTTCCTGGTGCCGATGTTTCTGGCGGCGATCTTGGTCGTGATCTTTCGGCCCTTGCATGACTGGATCGTACGAAAGCTAAAAGGGCGCAACGCGCTGGCGGCCGGCGCGACGACGCTAATCATTTTGCTGATCGTCTTGGCGCCGATGATCGGCATCTTCTCGATGGCGATCAAAGAAACGATCGATTTGGTACGCAGCGATGACCAGCCGAAGGTCGAAGAACGCCTGGATCGGTTACGAAATCGCCTGGGGCTGACGATTCCCAACCCGCCGCTTTTTCACAAAATTGGCGAGGAACTCGAAAATTTAATCGAGACGCCCCCCACCGGTCGATCGACCCAAGCGGCGACCTCGTTGATTGGTCAACTGCGCGACGACCTGAACGCTTATCGTCGTGACTTAGGCGAAACGGCCGTCCATGAGATCGAATCGGCCCGCGGCGCCGATCTCAATCAGCGCGACGAGATCCTCGCAAAAGCGAAGCAAGGAGATATCGAAGGAGTCGCCGAGTCGGTCGAAGCCGATACGACGAACGCGCTGGTCTTCAACGACATTATTCAGCGGTGGAGGAACATGTCGGAGGGGATCGACCTGGTCAACGCTGAGTTGGGCTCGGTCGCCGACGCGGTCAACAACGACAAGCTGACCCCCGGCGATCTCATCTTTTCTTCCCGTATCGAAGATGTGCAGTCGCTGCTTCGCCGCGAAAGCGTCGCTTATTTAGGCGGACAGCCGCTGGCCACGATGCGGCTATACGCCAATCCCGGCGATCGGGAAGCCTCCAGGCTACAAGGTCTGGCGATCGACCGCCTAGAAACGGTCGTCTTGCCGGTCACCGGGGCAGGCGCTTCTTTCGCCGGCGGGCTGGTTTTGGGATTGGGCATCTTAATTTTGAGTCTTTACTACTTTTTTGCCGACGGTCCTTCGCTGATTACTGCGGCAATGCGATTATCGCCGCTAGACGACGAGTACGAGCATCAACTGATTGACGAATTCAGCCGGGTCAGTCGAGCCGTGGTGCTGGCAACTTTGCTGTCTGCCCTAGCGCAAGGCATTTTGGCGGGAATCGGCTTCTGGTTTTGCGGACTCGACTCCGTCTTTTTACTGATGTTTCTGACGATGACCCTTGCGATGATTCCTTTTTTAGGGGCCGCGGCCGTCTGGCTGCCGGTCAGCGTTTGGCTGTTTGTCGCGGAAGAACGGATCGTCGCCGCCGCAGGCCTGGCAATCTACGGGGTTGCGGTCATCTCGCTTGTCGACAACATCATTAAGCCGTTCGTTCTGCATGGGCAGTCGAAACTTCATCCGCTGCTGGCGTTGCTATCGGTGCTGGGCGGCGTTTCGGCGCTGGGGCCGATCGGAATCTTGGTCGGGCCGATGTTGGTCGCATTTATGCAAGTATTATTGAACATGTTACGAGGAGAACTCGTAAAAATGGGCGAAGCGGAGAACGCTCAAGCCTGAAACTTGAGGAAATCCTCTCAAACGGCCAAGGATTGCTGTCAAATGTCGCTTTCCTGTTTCCGGCATTCCAGTTACGATGATGCCGGCATTTTAACGCTCGTGCCGTACGAGGAGATGGAAACGTGTACGCCGCCGCTATTCTAGTTGCAACAGCCGCCGTCGGAATTGATACAGGTTGGCGCCCCGCCAAGGATGACCCGCAGGGCGTCGAATATATCATTCAGATCGAGCCGGCACTTTTTCAGCGCCTGCAAGATGGCGAAACGTCGATCGAAGGCGTTTTACCTCCCGATATGCCGGTCGAAAACATTCGCTGTTTTCGCGTGCAAATCGGCGAGGAAGAACTGCCGCGCGTCACGCCGGTTTCTCACGAAGAGCCGATCCAGGAAAACTCGACGCTTCGCCCCGTCGAAGGCGAAATGGAGCTTAACCCCGCGCCGCGCAGCAGCGCCGCGTCGACGGCGACTCCGCCGGTCAACGCATTGGCCGCCGATACGCCCCGACCTCGCTATCCTTCCTCGTCTTCCTCTTCGTCATCGCCTGCCGCAAGCTACGGCGGCGGGTTTGCGCCCGGCGTCCCCAGCGCGCTCAACACCGGCGGCACTCCATTGCGTCCTAACGCCGCGGCCGCCGACACCAATCCGTCGCTGAGCGGCAGCTCGAGCAATTTTTCGATCCCCGGCGGCAGCACCACCACGCCGGTCGGGTCTTCTCGCTTCAATACGACCCCGCTCCCCGGCAGCAACAGCAGTTCCTCGACCACCAGCGGAAACGCTGGCGGCGCTCTGTCGTCGAACCCCAGCACAAATCCAAGCAGCGAATACCCGGCTTACACTTCGCCGCCGCTCAGCAATCTTGGCAACAATCAATCTGACCGACAAACGACGCAAAACGGCGGCGGCAATAACGACGGAAGTTATAACCGCTTTGGCGACGCCTACGCCAACCCCGGCAGCACCAATCTTTCGAACAACAACTACGGAACGAATCAGAACAACAATTCAACCAACAACAACGGCTCGTACAATCCCGGCAACCTCACGCCGATTAACAGCCCGCCGCAACAAAATCAGAACCAGCAAAACAACAACGTCGTTCCCCCCTCGAATCAACAGCAGCAACCGCCGAATCAAAACTACCAAAATCCGCCTAACAACTATCAGCCGCCGTACCAGCCGCAGCCCACGCCGCCGTACGGACAGCCGAATTACGCCAACGCGTACCCGGCGGCGAATCCATACTTGCCCCCCACGCCCTTTTCTCCATACGCGAACCCTTACGCCGACCCTCGATTGGCCGCGTTAGGCGGTTACGGAGCGGTCGCTCCGCTAACTCCGCCGGCCCAGCAGCAACCCCAAACCCCTGCGGCCCAGCCCGAACCGAAACCGTCCCCCTCGCCTAGCGATCGCGAGACGCGAGACGCGGAAGAAACGAAAGCGAAAAATGTCGAACCGGTCGAACGTCCTTATTGGATGTTGGTGATCGTCGCCTTTTTGTCGCTTGGCTTTAATATCTATATGGGCTGGATGGTGGTTGACTTTCGGACCAAATACCGCGACATCCTGGCCGGCTTTCGCGAGCTGAAAGCGGCCAACTAGCGGCAGCACAACTACCGCGCACTAAAAAAGGCGATCTCACCAGAGATCGCCTTTTTCGTTTTCTTGAAAGCCGGCTTCTATATCGAAACCGAAATAAAGCCTGAAACAGGCTCTATGCTTCGCCTCGCTTAAAAGGCGTAGTTTTTGTTGTTAGTATCGAAGTCAGCGTCCGTAAAGCCGTTATTCAGCTTCATATTGCTGTAGGTGTACTCTTCAAACAACACCGGCGCCCCGCCCTGTTTTTTGGGCCAATCCCAAGCGGCGTACCGAATCGGCACCTGCAGTTCGTCGTCGATAAAGATATGCGCTTTGTGGAAGCGGAAGTTTGACCGCGGCGTCGGATGAATCACTTCGATCGCGGTGCAAACGCGCTTGTTGATCGTCGCGCCCTTATAAAAATTCACCTCGCATTCGCCGTACTTCATGTCCTGCTCGGCGACTTCAATCAGTCGCAGAATCAAGTTGCGAATGCCGATCTCGGTGATCGGATAGCGATTATTTCGCATCGCCATCATCCCGTTCGGATCAAGCGGCACCGTCACGAACTTGAGCAGGTTGCCCCCTTCGTGGGCGATCAAATTGCCGTTATTCCGCCCTTTGACGTAAATAACTTCGCGACCTTTGATGCTCGCCGGCGCGACGAATTTCATGTAAACGCTAAACGGCGTGACCACGTTGCCGTTGGCGTCGCGCTGCTCATGACGGATCTTGGTTTGCATATACTCGGGATCGAGTATACGGCCGTTAATTTGCTCGCGTTTGACTAACGTGCACTCGTAATCACGAATATTTTGCTCGATTTGAGCCAGACCGCGCTTCGCCAGTTCGACGGCGGGCGCCAGCGGGTGCTGCGCAGCGACCGGTTGACCGACGTTCGGATTGTTCGAGACGCGGTAGACTGGCTCTTTTAGATTGTTGCGGCCATCTTCGCCGCGAAGCAGCGACGTAGCGCCCAGCGTTAGCGCCGGGGCGGCCAACAGCAGTCGGCGTCGCGATAGAGTAGGCTCGGCCATCTTCTTTCTCCCTAATACTTTCTGCGTCACGCAGCTTCCGTGCGTCGTGAATGGACTCAATTACGTATCATTCGTTACGACCGGGGCAATGGTTCGCCGAGATTCGCAAATCTAACGATGGTCCTCACGTCTTATCGCCCTACCCTGGCGGAAAAATTACAATATCAGTGCGATCCGGCAAAGCTTGCCTAACCCCACGATAACTCGATTCAATCGCAAAATTCTACCTGAATAGCCCAGATTTGTGGAGAGAGAAACCTAGTGCTCGATATCGACGCAGTTATCAGTATGCCGTTTGACGAAAACACTTACGTCGTTCGCAAGAGCGGCTCTCCAGAGTGCGTGGTGGTCGACCCCGGCTTAGAACCGGACAAAATCCTCGACTTTTTATCCGACCGACAACTGACCCCGGTCGCCATTTTGAACACCCACGGCCACAGCGACCATATCGGCGGAAACGCTTCTTTGAAAAAGACTTACGCCGAATTACCCCTGATCATCGGACGCGGCGACGCCGAAAAACTGACCGATCCGCAAAAAAATCTCTCCGCCGGCTTTGGGGTCGCACTGATCAGCCCCCCTGCCGACCAAGTCGTCGACGAGGGCGAGGTCTTAAGCCTGGCAGGGATCGAGTTTGAAGTTCGCGATGCGCCGGGGCATTCCAGCGGACACGTTATTTTTGTGATTCATGACGCGAAAGTCATCCTGGGCGGCGACGTGTTGTTCGCCGGAGGGATCGGCCGCACCGACTTTTTTGATGGTGATTTTGGCGCCCTGCGAGACGCGATTCATCAAAAAATGTTTACGCTTCCCGGCGATTTCGTCGTCTACCCAGGGCATGGTCCCGAAACGACGATCGCCGCTGAAATCGCCGACAATCCCTTCGTCGGCAAACCGGCCGGCTATCAAGGCTAAACCGACTCGGCGCGAAGCTTACTCGAACTGCGTCGGCCGATCGAGCGGCGGCGCAGCGGCCACCTGCACCGGCAGATAAAGCACAAAGCGACTGCCGACCCCCACTTGGCTGCTCACCTCGATATCGCCTCCATGTTCGCGCAAGATTTTTTGACTGACCGGCAATCCCAGCCCTGTCCCCCGATTCCCCTTCGACGACTCAAACGCCGTAAAGATCGCGCCGACCTTGTCTTCGGGAATTCCGCAGCCGTTATCAGCAACTTCGATGTTCAAGCGACGCGCCGCCTCGTCGTGGCTCACGCTCACCTCCACCTTCCCCCCTTCGCTTGGCTGACAAGCGTCAATCGCGTTCGACACGACGTTCAATACGGCGCGATGCAATCCCTCGACGTCAAACATGAGCTGCATGGCGATCGGCAACGGCGAATAAAGAAGCTCGACCCCCTGCTCCGCCGCCCGCGCTCGCATTAATTCGACCACGTCTCCAACCGTATCGTTAACGTCGGCCGCCGATAGGTCAGGCTCTCGTTCTTTACTGTACGAAAGCATATCCATGACCAAAGTCGAAATCCGCTCTTGATTTCGCTCGACGATGCCCCACCCTTTTTCGATCAGGTTGACGTCCGTTCCCTTGATTCCTTCTTCCACCAAGTAACTGCCGCCCCGGATCCCTTGCAGGATGTTTTTTACATGGTGCGAAATCGCCGCCACCGCGTGCCCAACGGCGGCGAGACGCTCGGACTGGACGACCGCCGAATAATAATTGGTATCTTCGACCGCCAGCGCCGCTTGATGCGCGACGGCGACCATCAACTTCAAGTGGTCGTCGTTAAATCGTCGCTTGCGCTGCATGCCGCCGAGATCGCCGGGCGCCGTAAACGTATCGAGATAGATCGCGCCGACAATGCCGTAGCGTCCCTGCATCGGAACGCAAATCGCCTCGCGTACTCCCTGGTTGATGATGCTGCCGGCCGGATCCCAGCGTTCGTCGTCGCTGGCGTTGGTGGTGAGAACGCCTTCCCGTTTTTCCAAGACGAAATCGAGGATCGTGCGACTGATGACGATCGCCTCGTCGGCGCCGGCGCGGTTCGGCCGAAACCGTCGCGCTTTCGGCGTAAAGTGCAGCGACTCTTCGTCAAGCAGCATGACGCAACCCCGATCGGCGTCGATCCAATCGAAAACCAACCCCATGATATAGTCGAGCAGCTGATCGATATCGAGCGTTCGACTTACGGCTAGCGCCGTATGATACATCAGCTGCAAGTTGGCCCGCGCCGTCTGAAACCAATCGTCCGATTCGGCGGCGCCTTCTCTAGGCAGCATAAAAATCTGGCTGCCTTCGCTATGATGCACCGTGCGAATAATACGCGAGCCGTCGGTCGAGTTTTCCTGACGGACCAACGGCCCGGCGTGCGTCGCCTTGGCGTCTAGCGAAGTATCGGCGTGCGTAAAGATCATCAACGTGCGACCCATCTGAACCCGATCGCCGCTAGTCAGTTGGGCGCGTCGGATCGCCTCGTTATTGACGAAACAGCCGTTCGAG